>NZ_JBQGCX010000116.1:0-5271 GCF_052038725.1 Actinosynnema sp. | reverse complement strand
TCCCCCGCTACGCCGCTTGAGCGGCCAATTATCCTATCGACGAAGCTAGCTAAGTAAATGAGCGATCTCAGAAGAAGGCACATGCTGTCCCTCGGAGCCGCGCACGGTCTGGTCGGCGTCGCGGGCGCGGTCCCCGCCTGGGCGTCGACCGCGGCGGGCACGGTGGGCGCGGCGGCGGGCGCCGACCCGTGGTGGGTGTGGGACGACGAGATCGACGGCATCATGGCGTCGGTCCTGCGCAACGGCCAGGTGCCCGCCGTCAACGCCGCCATCAGGACCTGGGTGAACAACAACGACCCGCTGCCCGCCGGTCTGCCGCCCGCGCTGTCCACCTGGCTGGGCAAGGTCAACGGCCTGCCCTCGTGGGCCGACCGGTCGAAGCTGCGACTGGCGGCGGACTTCAACCGCCGCAAGGACACCTACCTGTTCATGCTCTACGGCCTGGGCAGCGGGATCATGAGCACGGTCATCCCGCGCGAGGCCAAGTCGGTGTACTGGTCGGCCGGTGGCGCGGACATGAAGGACCGCGCGGCCAAGACGTTCACCTTCGGCTACGACCTGAGCGAGCTGACCGCGTACGAGCCGTCCGGGCAGTTCCTGGTCACCTCCAACAAGACCCGCCTGGTGCACGCGGCGGTCCGGCACCTGCTGCCGCAGTCGGCGCGCTGGCGCGCGGTCGCCGACGAGCAGAACGGCATCCCGATCAGCAACGGGGACATCCTCGTCACGTTCCACAGCCTCGGCACCTACGTGCACCGCAAGCTGGTGGACTGGCGGGTGCCGATGACGGCGGCCGAGGAGGAGGCGTTCCTGCACATGTGGCAGGTGGCGATCCACATGCTCGGCGTGCGCGACGAGTTCATCCCCAAGTCGTGGGCCGAGGCGGAGGCGCAGTCGGGGCGGGTGCTGACCCCGATCATGGCCCCGTCCACCGAGGGCAGGGAGCTGGCGAAGGACCTGCTCGGGCTGACGGCGCAGATCGACCTCGGGGTGACGCGCGGGTTCCTCAACGAGTTCGTGCGGTACGCGCTCAGCCACGAGGTGGGCGACTGGCTGAACCTGCCGAGGGACTACGCGGCGGCGGCGCTGATCCGCACCGGGTGGCCCGCGTACATCGCGTTCCGCGAGGGCCTGCTGCCGGTGATGCCGGTGGGGTTCTACACGTTCGACCAGTTCATCCGGGCGATCGCGATGCTGTTCCTGAACAAGGGCAGCTCCGGCACGACCACCCTGATCACCATCCCCACCGGCAACCGGCCGGGGGCCTGAGCCGCCGTCCTGCCCGAACACCCGGCCGCCCGTCCGCCACGCCGTGGTGGGCGGGCGGTCTCGCGGGGGTACGGCCTGCTGCACCCCGGATCGGTCAGCCAGCGGGATGGAACGCCGCTCTCCGCGTCGAGATGCTCGTGGCACAGGCGGGATCGATGTGGAGGAGACGACGATGCGGGTGCGGAGGGTGGTCGCGGCCGAGCTGGCGGCGGTGTGCGCCGGGGCTCTGGTGGGTGTGCCGCAGGCGAGCGCCGACGCGGAGCGCGGGAACGCCGTACAGCGCGGGCTGGACGTGCTCGTGCGGGAGGACGGGTTCCCGTCGGCGTTCGCCGCCGTCCGCGAGCCGGGCGGGCGGACCAGGCACCACACCGCGTCCTCGGTGGGGCGGGTGCCGCGGAACGGGCAGGTGCGCCTCGGCAGCAACACCAAGACGTTCACCGCCGTGGTGGTGCTGCAACTGGTGGGCGAGGGCAGGCTCGGGCTGGACGACCAGGTCGACCGGCGCCTGCCGGGCATCGGGTTGGACGGGCGCGGGATCACCGTGCGGGACCTGCTCCAGCAGACCAGCGGGCTCGGCGACTACGACCAGGCGCTGCTCGGGGACCTGTTCGGCGCGCTGCACCGGCACTTCGAGCCGCGCGAGCTGGTGGACGCCGGGCTGGCCGAGCCGTCCGGGACCGAGCGCGGGCAGTGGGGGTACGCCAACACCAACTACGTGCTGGCCGGGCTGCTGGCGCAGCGGGTGACCGGGCGGCCGATCGGCGAGGAGATCACCAAGCGGGTGATCGAGAAGCTGGGGCTGCGGGACACCTACTGGCCCGCCGTGGGCGAGCAGCGCATCCGGGGCGCGCACCCGCGCGGGCACCTGGCGCTCAAGCGCGGGGACGCGTGGCAGGACGTGAGCGAGCTGGACACCTCGGCCGCGTGGTCCGCCGGGGCGCTGGTGGGCACGCCGACCGACCTGAACCGGTTCATGACCGGGCTGCTCGGCGGTGAGCTGCTGGCGCCCGAGCAGCTGACGCAGATGCGCACCACCGTGGACGCGCCGGGATTCGACCTCACCGGGAGGGCGCGCTACGGGCTCGGGCTCGCGACGCTGGCGCTGAGCTGCGGCGGCGAGGCGTGGACGCACGGCGGGCTGACGCCGGGGTACGCGGTCTACAACGCGGTGACCACGCGCGGGAAGGCCGCGACCGTCGCGGTCACCGGGCTGCCCAGGGACCTGGAGGACGTGCGGCACATGGAGTCCGCGCTGGACGCGGCGCTGTGCGCGTGATCGACCGCGCCGCCGCGCCCCGGTCCCGCTCGGGACCGGGGCGCGGTCTGCCGCGCGCCCCGGTCGACGGGCTCCGGTCGCTGCTGGGCGCGCTGGGCACGGCCGTCCCCGCCCTCGGGGTGCTGGTGCTCGCGCTCGTGGTGGCGGCGCTGTGCCTGGTGGGGCTGGGGATCCCGCTGGTGCCGCACGTCTCGCGGGCCGTGCGGGCGGTCGCGGACCGGGAGCGGGGGCGGTTGTCGCGCGCGGGGGCCGCGGTCGTGGAGGCCGAGCCGCTGCCGGGCGGGGTGGCGCCGTCCGTGCGGGCGACCGCGCGCGAGCTGGGGTGGGCGGCGTGGCACGGGACCTGCGGGCTGGCGCTGGCGGTCGGCGGGGTGGCGCTGCCGCTCAACGCGGTGCACGACCTGGCGTTCCCGCTGTACTGGGACGCGCTGCCACCCGGTGAGATCACCGCGGCGATCGGCTTCCCGGCGGCGCACGACGGTCGGGAGGCGCTGCTGGTGTCCGGGATCGGGCTGGGGTGGGCGGTGCTGGCGCTGATCGCGCCGCCGGTGCTGGCCAGGGCGCACGCGGCGGTGGGGCGGGCGCTGCTCGGTCCGGCGCCGGGCGCGGACCTGGCGCTGCGGGTGATCCGGCTGACCGCCACGCGCGCGGCGGCGCTGGACGCGCACGCCGTGGAGCTGCGGCGGATCGAGCGGTCGCTGCACGACGGGGCGCAGAACCACCTGGTGGCGGTGAACCTGCTGGTGGGCGCGGCGAGGCGGGTGGTGCACCGCGATCCGGCGGCGGCCGACGCGGTGCTCGACCGGGCGCAGGAGGCCGCTGAGCAAGCGCTTGCCGAACTGCGGGCGGTGGTGCGGGCCATCCTGCCGCCGGTGCTGGACGACCGGACGCTGGGCGACGCGGTCGCGGCGCTGGCGGCGAACTGCCCGGTGCCCTGCGCGGTCGTGTCGGACGGCCCGGCGCGCGGCGCGGCGTCCGTCGAGGCGACGGCGTGCTCCGTGGTGGCGGAGGCGTTGACGAACATCGCCAGGCACAGCGGCGCGCGGCGGGCCGAGGTGCGGATCGAGCAGCGGGAGGGGCGGTTGCGGGTGACGATCAGCGACGACGGGCGCGGCGGCGCGGACGCGCGGGGCGGCTCGGGGTTGGACGGCATCCGGCGGCGGGTCGAGGCGCACGACGGGGTGCTGCTGGTCAGCAGCCCGGTGGGCGGGCCGACGGCGGTGGGGGTGAGCCTGCCGTGCGGATCGTGATCGCCGAGGACGACTCGCTGCTGCGCGAGGGCCTGGCGCTGCTGCTGCGCGCCGAGGGCCTGGACGTGGTGGCCACCGCCGACCACCCCGAGCCGTTCCTGGCGGCGGTGGACGGGCACCTGCCGGACGTGGCGATCGTGGACGTCCGGATGCCGCCCACGCACACCGACGAGGGCGTGCGGGCGGCCGTGGAGGCCAGGAGGCGCAGGCCGGGGCTGGCGGTGCTGGTGCTGTCGGCGTGCGTGGAGCGCGCGTTCGCGGACGACCTGCTGGCGCAGGGCGGGGCGCGGCTGGGGTACCTGCTCAAGGAGCGGGTGGGGCGGGTGGAGGAGTTCATGGTGGCGCTGCGCCGGGTCGCGGGCGGCGGGACGGCCATCGACCCGGAGGTGGTGGCGCAGCTGGTGACGCGGTCGCGGGCGGACCGGCGGCTGGAGCGGCTGAGCCCGCGCGAGGGGGACGTGCTCGCGCTGATGGCGGAGGGCCTGGGCAACGGCGCGCTCGCGGAGCGGCTGGTGATCACGGAGGGGGCCGTGCACAAGCACATCCGGAGCATCTTCGCGAAGCTGGACCTGCCGCCGAGCGAGCGCGCGGACCGGCGGGTGACGACGGTGCTGCGGTACCTGGGGAACGGGCGCTGAGGCGGCGGGGGCGGCGGTAGGTTTTCGCGGTGGGGGAAGGGGTTTCGGGGAGCGGAGGGCGCGTGGTTCCGGTCGATCGTCGGCCTGCGCTCCCGGTGACGCGCCGAGCCCGCCCCGCCCGTGCTGCGGCGGGGCGGGCGCGCGGCCCTGAGGTCACTGGGCGCAGAGCGCGGTGTCCAGCACGTTGTTGACCGCCTCGACCTGCGCGTCGCCGTCCGGCAGCGCGGTCACCACCACGGTCGCCGCGCGGCCGTCCTCGGTGACCGCGTCGCGGGTCTCGTAGCCGTCGATGTCGCCGCCGTGGCCCCAGGCGTGGCCGCCGCAGCTCAGGTCGATCTTCATCAGGCCCAGCCCGCAGTGCCAGGTCGACGGGAACCTGTCGGCCTCGACGGTGCGCTGCATCCTGGCGAGCTGCTCGGGGGCGACCAGCCGCCCGCCGACGAGCGCGGCCAGGAACTCGTTGAGGTCGCTGGGGGACGCCACGAGGTTGCCCGCCGACCAGGCCCACGACGGGTCGAGGTCGCTGATGTCGGTGCGCGCGCCGTCCTCCACCACGTACCCGCGCGGGTGCGCCTCCCGGATGCGCTCCTCGCCGACGCCGGGCCAGCAGGTCTCGCGCAGGCCCAGCGGCTCGATGACGCGGCGGGTGATCTCCTCCCCCAGCGGGCGCCCGGTCACGCGCTGCACGAGCAGGCCGGCGAGGACGTAGTTCGTGTTGCTGTAGTGGGCTTTCTCGTTCTGCGGCGCGGTTCGCGGGCGCGCGAGCGCGACGTCGAGCAGCTCGTGCGGCTCGTAGTAGGTGTGCCGGATCGCGAGGACGTCGTCGGCGACGACGTCG
>NZ_JBQGCX010000115.1:0-1696 GCF_052038725.1 Actinosynnema sp. | reverse complement strand
CTCCACGCCGATGAGCGACGCGTAGTGCGGGCGGACGCAGTCCTCCGCGAAGGCGCGCAGCGCCGGGACGTCGTCGGGCACCGCTTCGCGCAGGGATTCCACCGCACCACCCCAGGGAAATTCCGGTTCACGCGGAAATCCGCGTGACGCCGGGCACCCTACTGCCCACCCGCGGCTCCCCCGACGCCACACCACCTCCGACCCCCTACCGGACGCGCCCGCTGAACCCCCTGCGCGTGCGTCTCAAAACCATTCGCACCCGATCGGGCGCGGCCTTTGGAGCCGTTGTCTGTTGATCCGTTCGGCCTCCGGGTACGTATCCGACCAAGAAGCGCGTCCCCTGCCACCGACCCCACGAGGAGGTCGCCCGTGATCTACGGAGTCGACGTATCCGCATACCAGCCGGGTTTCGACTTCGCCGCCGCGCGTTCCGAGGGCTTCGACTTCGCCTTCATCAAGGCCACCGAGGGCTCCACCTGGCGCTCGCCGAGCTACCACGACCAGCTCGCCCGCGCCCGGTCCGCCGGGATGCTCGTCGCCGCGTACCACTACATGCGCGGCGACGACGTGGGCGGGCAGCTCGGGAACGTGCGGGCGGTGGTGGGCACCGACGTGCCGGTGCTGCTCGACATCGAGGACGGCGCGGGCTCGCTCGGGGCCATCCGGGGCTTCGTCGACCAGGCCCGCGCCTCCGGGTACGGGTCGCCGCTGATCTACCTGCCGCAGTGGTACTGGTCGGGCCGCATGGGCTCGCCGGACCTGTCGGGACTGCCCCCGCTGTGGCACTCGCGCTACCCGGACAACGTGGTGCGGCGCAAGGAGCAGTTCGCCCTCGGGGGCGAGTACTGGCCCAGCTTCGGCGGGCTGCGCACCGAGATCGCCCAGTTCACCTCGTCGCTGGCCGTCGCCAACTACCCGAACGGGCGGATCGACGGCAACGCCTACCGGGGCACCCGCCAGGAGCTCCAGGACCTACTCGAAGGGGACAACATGCCCAGTGCGCAGGAGATCGCCTCCGCGGTGGTCAACGAGATCGAGCAGCGGCGGTACGACACCGACGGCGACGGCCAGCCCGACCGGTCGCTGATCAACAACACCATCCAGGGCATGTGGAGCGCGCAGGGCGCCGAGGCGACCGCGCGGCGGGTGGAGGTCAAGCTCGACGCGCACTCGGAGGGGCTCACCGAGGAGGAGGCCAACCTGCTGGCCTCGTTGCGCACCAACAAGGAGGGGCTGAGCGCGCGGAGGCAGGCGCAGGTGCTGCGCAGCCAGCTGCCGCCCGCGGTGCTGGCCGAGCTGGTGGCGCTGGCGCAGGAGCCGAGCAGGCCCGCGCCCCAGCCGCCGGTGACCGAGCCGCCCGTGACCGAGCCCCCGGTGGGGCAGCCCCCGGTGGTTCAGCCGCCCACGCAGGGACCGACCGCCTAGCGCGGCGGTGCGGCGGGTGGTGGCCGGGCGGCGGTCGCCCACCCCCCTCGGCGGACCGGGCCCGCGTCCCACGACCGCGTGGGGCGCGGGCCCTCGCTCAGGGCAGGCGCGCGATCAGAGGCCGGCCGTGTTCAGCAACCGGTTGGCCGTGCCGCCGGTCGCCCCGTTGGTGATCGTGTTCGGGGTGGCCTTGCTGTTCAGCCAGTCGTGCACCGTCGCCGACGGCGCGTCGCCGTAGGTCGCCTTGTACAGCGCCGCCACGCCCGCCACG
>NZ_JBQGCX010000114.1:0-2754 GCF_052038725.1 Actinosynnema sp. | reverse complement strand
CGCGAGGAGGTGCACGAGGGGCTGGCGGCGGGCAACGCCTACCACAGCGCCTCGCTGGACGACCTGCTCGTGGCCGACGACAGCTCCATCTCGCTGGGCAGCACGCTCGGCGAGGAGGACCCGGAGCTGGAGGCCATCGAGCAGCGCGAGTCGCTGCACCCGCTGCTGGAGAAGCTGCCGGAGCGGGAGCGGCGGATCGTGGTGATGCGGTTCTTCGGGAACATGACGCAGACCCAGATCGCGCAGAAGGTCGGCATCTCGCAGATGCACGTGTCGCGGCTGCTGGCCAAGACGCTGCGGCAGCTGCGGGACGGGTTGGAGCAGTAGGGCTTGGAGCAGTAAGGCGGACGAACGGGGTGAGCGGCGCGCGCAGGGCTCCGCTCACCACTCCCCGGCGCCCCCTCGCGGGCGGTTCTCCTGAGCGTTTGCTGAGAGGTAGCCCGATCGGGCTTCCCGGCGTGTGCCCCGCTGTTCGGCGGGGAAGACCTGACCAGCACCCGATGAGAGCCGCCTGGAGGGGGTCGCACCATGACCAGCACCGCACGCCTGCCCAAGCCCGTCACCGACGTCTGGGACTGGCAGAAGGACGGGCTCTGCCGCGGGCGGGACAGCGCGGTGTTCTTCCACCCGGACAACGAGCGCGGCTCGGCGCGCGCCTCGCGCGAGAACCGGGCCAAGGAGCTGTGCGCGCGCTGCCCGGTGCTGGCCCAGTGCCGCGAGCACGCGCTGGCCGTGCAGGAGCCCTACGGCGTGTGGGGCGGCATGGGCGAGGACGAGCGCAGGCGGATCATCTCCGCCACCCGCCGACGGGTCAGCGCCGTCGCCTGAGCGCGCGGCGGAGGTCCCGGCGGAGCAGCGAACGGCACGGTACAGCGCGGTACGAGTGCGATCCGGTGGCGTCGGGGACGCCCTGAGCCGGAACAGACGCGGGGCCCCTCCCACCGGGAGAGGCCCCGTCAGCGCTTTCCGGGGTCCCCTGGCTCAGAGCTCGGGGAAGAGCAGCTGCCCGCCGTAGAAGAGCGACCCGATCGCCACCGCGGCGAACAGCAGCACCCACACCAGCCCCGGCACGCGGGTGATGCGCGCGAGCTGGTCGGCGTCGGACTGCGGCGCCCTGCCCCGCATCCGCCTGCTCTGCAGCTCCCCCACCGGGCGCACGCCGCCCAGCAGCAGGAACCAGGCCACGAACAGCGCGAACCCGGCCTTCAGGTCGTCGGTCCCGTAGAAGGACACGACGAACATCACGCCCCCGGTGAGGATCACCGAGAACACGCCGAAGACGTTCCGGATCATGATCAGCATGGCGGCCAGCAGGACGACCGTCGCCCACAGCAGCTGGCGCACGTGCCCCTCGGTGACCAGCCACGCGGCGCCAAGGCCGAGCAGCGGCGGGGTGACGTAGCCCGCGAAGTACATCGCGACCACGCCCGGTCCGGACGGCCTGCCGCGCGAGACGGTGACGCCGGAGGTGTCGGAGTTGAGCTTGATGCCCTGGAGCCTGCGGCCGGTGAGCAGCGCGATGAGCGCGTGGCCGCCCTCGTGGGCGATGGTGATGGTGTGGCGGGCGTAGCGCCACACGCCCGGACTGGCCACCAGGACCAGGGCGAGCACTGCGGGGGCCCACTGCGCGATCGTCGACATCACCGCCCAGGATGCCAGTGCCGGGCCCGTTCGCGCCGCAGGCTTGACCTGGAGTCCGCTCCAGGGTGCAGGCTGCGCCGCCATGAGGACTGCGCGCCTGGGGGCGCTGGAGGTCAGTGCGCTGTGCCTGGGGACCCTGCCGTTCGGGTCCGGTGTGGACGAGGGGACCTCGTTCGCGATCCTGGACCGGTTCGCCGAGGCGGGCGGGACGTTCCTGGACACGGCGAACAACTACGTGTCGTGGACCGAGGCAGGCACGGGGGACGAGAGCGAGGCCGTGCTGGGGCGGTGGCTCGCGGCGCGGGGCAACCGGGACTCGGTGGTGCTGGGCACGAAGGTCGGGGCGCGGCCCGCGGCGTCGGGGCCGGGGCGGGCCGGGACGGGGTACGAGGGGCTGTCGGCCGGGGTGGTCGAGGCCGGGATCGAGGGGAGCCTGCGGCGGCTGGGCACGGACCGGGTCGACGTGTACTACAGCCACGTGGAGGACCGGTCCGTCGACCTGGCGGAGACGCTGGGGGCGTTCGCGGGGCTCGTGGCGCGCGGGTCGGTGCGGGAGGTCGCGTGCAGCAACCACGCGACGTGGCGGATCGAGCGGGCGCGGGCGGTGTCCGGGGCGAACGGGTGGCCGAAGTACGCGGCGGCCCAGCTGCGGTTCAGCTACCTGCGCCCCCGGCCGGGGTACCGGCTGCCCGAGTCCGGCCACGTGCTGATGTCCGGGGAGCTGCTGGACTTCGCCCGGAGCGAGGGTGACTTCGCGCTGGTCGCGTACTCGGCGCTCCAGTTCGGGCAGTACGCGGGCAGGCCGCTGCGCGAGGAGAACCGGCACGTGGGCAACGAGCGGCGCCTGGCGGTGCTCGGGGAGGTCGCGGACGAGCTGGGGCTGACCCGGAACCAGGTGGTGCTGGGCTGGGTGATGGCGCGGGGCGTGGTGCCGGTGGTGGGGGTGTCGTCGGTCGAGCAGGTCGACGAGGCGCTCGGGGCCGCCGACGTGGTGCGGCCCGTGGAGGTCCTGGCGCGGTTGGACGCGGCGGCCGGAGCCCGGACGCGCGAGAGGGCCCGCTCCTGCGCAGGAGCGGGCCCTCGTCTGCTCGTGGTTCAGCGCTGGTGCTCAGC
>NZ_JBQGCX010000113.1:0-1763 GCF_052038725.1 Actinosynnema sp. | reverse complement strand
CAGGCAGGTGATGTAGCTGGCGGTCTCCGTGGTGCCCCACGCCTGCTGGAGCATGACCCCGTGCTCGGCGTACCGGCGGACGAGGCCCGGCGGCACGGGCGCGCCGCACACGATCGGCGCGCGCAGCCGCGACAGGTCGGCCTCGGCGAAACCGGGGGCCCTGAGCAGCGAGGCGAACATCGACGGCACCGCGAACACCGTGTTGACGCCCAGCCCGACCAGGTCGCGCAGGGTCCGGTCCGGGTCGAAGGCGCGGCGGACCACCGTGGCGCCGCCGCGCTCCAGCGAGCGCAGGGTGAAGCAGTTGAGGCCGCCGATGTGCGCCAGCGGCGTGACGACCAGGTTGACGTCGTCGTCCCGGAGGTCGGTCAGCGCGGCGATGCCCTCGTGGCTGTGCCGCAGGTTGCCGAACGAGATCCGCACGCCCTGGGGGCGGCCGGTCGTGCCGGAGGTGTACAGCAGCAGCGCCAGGTCGTCGGCGGCGCGCGGCAGCGGCTCGGCGTCGAACCCGTCGTCGCCCGCGCCGGGGTCCAGGGCCGGGACCGGGTGGCCCTCCGGGGCCCGGCCGACGACCACGCGCGGGTCGCAGTCCGCCAGGACGGTGCGCGCCTCGCCGGGGGTGAGCCGGTGGTTGACCGGGACGAACACGGCGCCGACCCACGCGCACGCCAGGTGGGTCACGAGCAGGTCGGGGTGGCTGGGCCCCAGGTACGCGACCCGGTCGCCGGGGACGACGCCGGAGCCTGCCAGCGCGCCCGCCAACCGCCGGGCCCGCGCGGTCAGCTCCGGGTAGGTCACGTCGCCCGCGTCGTCCAGCAGCGCCGCCCCCCGGTGCGCGCGCACCGCGAGGACCGGGTTGAGATCAGCCTGCATCCGTTGCCTCCCAACGGTCACGTGGCGGGGAACCAGCCCGCGCGCACGAAGAAGTTGACGTACCGGGCGACCAGGTCCTTGTCGATCTCCGGGCAGGTGACGCCGGTGCCCGCGAGCGCGGCGGCGGTGTCGGAGGTGTCCAGGCGCGGGTAGAACACCCGGCCCTCGACCAGGTCCGCGAACGAGTCGAGCAGCGGCGCGAGCGCGTTGTCCCGGTCCACCAGCGAGCGGAACTCGGGCAGGTCGACCGGGCGCACCGGGTAGCCGAACGAGCGCAGGTGCTCCAGCAGCTCGCCGTACGTGCCCCCGTCGGGGTTGTGCAGGTGGAACGTGCCGCCCGCGGGGCGCCGGGCGATCGCGGTGATGGCGGCGCTGACGTAGTCGACCGGCACCAGGTGCACCGGGCCGTCCAGCCCGACCGGGGCCGCGCCCGCCTGCACGACGCCCTTCACGCTCAGCCACACGAAGTCCCGCGTCTGGCAGGCGCCGTTGACCTGGTCGCCGCACACCACGTCGGCCCGGTGCACGGTGACCGGGATGTCGCGCTCGCGCGCCAGGTCCACCACCCGCTCGGCGACCCACTTGCTGCGCGCGTAGCCGTTGCGGAGCTTCTCGGGCGAGCCGGTCGGGTCGTGCGGGCCGGGCCGGTCGACGACCGCCTCGGAGAACACGGCGGTGGACGAGACGTGGTGCACGGGAACGGTCCGGTGCCGGGCGGCCAGCCGCAGCACCTCGCGCGTGCCGCCGACGTTGGCCGCCCTGAGGTCCCCGTAGGGGCGCAGCCAGTTCACCTCGGCGCCCGCGTGGAAGACGCCGTCCACCCGGCGCGCCAGGTCGTCGAACACCTCCTCGGACAGGCCGAGCAGCGGTCGCGCGAGGTCGCCCGCGAC
>NZ_JBQGCX010000112.1:0-8872 GCF_052038725.1 Actinosynnema sp. | reverse complement strand
CGACCACGCCCATGTGCCTGCGCATGGCCGCACCGCCCGGCCGCCCACGCCTGTCCACCCGAGCCCGTTCACCTGCGCCCGTCCACCCGAGCCCGGCTCCGGCCCCGTGCTCCGCCCCGCGCCCACCCGCCTTCGGCCTGCTCGCCCACCCGCCTTCGGGCTGCGCCCACCCGCCTTCGGCCTGCCCGCCCACCCGCCTTCGGGCTGGTCGGCGGCCCTCTCGGCGTGCCCGCGACCGCCGGTCCCGGCGGCCCGTGCGCGGTCGGCAGCGGTTCCCCGCAATTCCCGTAGCGCCCCGTTAAATGTTGATCATGCCTCTGACCTGCGTGAACGCCGCCGCCAACGATCCCGCCAACACCCTTTCCCCGGTGCCCGCCCCGAAGTCGCCGCGCTGTTCCGCAAAGGCGTCGCCGACGTGTTCCCGAGCCGTTGCCCGCGCGCGTTCCTGCGCGCCGCCCGGCTAAGCGCATCGGTTTGTCGAAGTGGCGCCGCCCACTCCCGCAGCGCTCTCGCGCCACTAACGGCCGAGTGGTCCGCGACTAACGACCGAGCGGCGTCCGGCTCAACCGGACCGCCGGTGCCCGCTTTTCCCCCGGCTGAAACCCCGACCCGATTGCCGGTCCCGCCCAACCGATTTCCCGCCGGGGTCGGGTGGAAAGCGCCACCCGACCCCTCATTCCGCCATCCGTGGAAAACCCGGCGTGCGCTCGGCGATTCCACCCCGCACTGTTGCGGGCGCCACACCGGCGCGACCCATTCGGCTCAGGAGAGCGGTTTGCCCAACGCCGTCGGCAGGTAGTGCGCGGCGGCCAGGCGCGGCCACCGGGACGCCGGGTCCGAAGTGGACCAGCCCGGCGCGCCCGGCCGGAACGACAGCACCCACGCGCTGCCCTTCTTGCTCGGCGTCCTGCCGCCCTCCAGGGCCACCCCGCCCAGCGCGGCCAGCGCCTCCACCAGGTCCGGGATCACCCCGCCCTGCGAGGACACCACCGGCACCCCGTCGTCCTCCTCCAGCAGCCGCGCCACCCGCGCCACCGCCGCGTCCCGGTCCGGCCAGTAGCCCTCCTCGGACAGCGCCGGCTCCGAGCGCACCGGCACGCCCAAATCGTCCGCCACCGCCCGCACGGTCTGCTCGCACCGCAACCTCGGCGCCGCGTGCACCCGCGAGGCGCCCCACAGCGGCAGCACCCCGCGCAGCGCCTCCGCCTGCCGCCACCCCGCCGCGCTCAGCGGCCGGAGGTCGTCGTCACCGGACCAGTGCTCCCGCTTGCCCGCCTTGGCGTGCCGCACCAGCAGCAGCGTCCGCAACCCGCCCGGCAGCGCGGTGAACGCGGCCAGCACCGCCCGGTCCTCGTCCCGCGACACCAGCCCCGCCGCCTCGGCGGGCGAGAGCCAGCGCAGCTCGTCCACCTCCTCGTTGGGCGCGAACGAACCCGCGACCACGTCGGCCGCGTAGTAGTCCACGACCTTCGGCACGCCGTCCACCGCGTACCGGACGGCCCTCAGGTACGGGCCCAGCACCGCGCGGAACCCGGTCTCCTCGAAGACCTCCCGCACCGCCGCCGCGGGCGCCGCCTCACCCCGGTCCAGCTTCCCCTTGGGCAGCGACCAGTCGTCGTAGCGGGGCCGGTGCACCACCGCCACCAGGTCCCCGTCGCGCAGCACCGCGCCCGCCGCCCGGATCACCGGGCGCACCTCGTCAACCACGGCTCACCCCAGCGCGTCGTGCTTGCGGAGCAGTTCGGTCTGGTGGTCGCGCACCCGGCCGCCGTCGGCGGGGGACGCCTCCCACTCGCCGTCCGGCTGGAGCACCCAGCAGCGCGTGGTGGGCTCCAGCGCGGACTCCACCACCGCGTCCAGCTGCCCGGTCAGCCTCGGGTCGGTCACCCGCACCAGCACCTCGACCCTGCGGTCCAGGTTGCGGTGCATCATGTCCGCGCTGCCGATCCAGTGCTCGCCGCAGCCGGTGAAGTGGAACAGCCGCGAGTGCTCCAGGAACCGGCCGAGGATCGAGCGCACCCGGATGTTCTCGCTCAGCCCCGGCACGCCCGGCTTGAGCGCGCACACCCCGCGCACGATCACGTCCACCGGCACCCCGGCCATCGACGCCCGGTAGAGCGAGTCGACGACCTCCTCGTCCACGAGGGAGTTCACCTTGATCATCACACCGGACGGGCGGCCCGCCCGCGCGTGCTCGATCTCCCGGTCGATCCGCTCCACGATGCCGCGCCGCACGCCGTACGGGGCCACCATGAGCGTGCGGTAGTGGTCCTGCCTGGCGTAGCCGGTCAGCACGTTGAACAGGTCCGTCAGGTCCGAGCCGATCGTGGGCTCGGCGGTGAGGATGCCGACGTCCTCGTACAGCCGCGCGGTCTTCGGGTTGTAGTTGCCGGTGCCGATGTGGCAGTAGCGGCGGATCGTCGAGCCCTCCTGGCGCACCACCAGCGAGGTCTTGCAGTGCGTCTTGAGCCCCACCAGGCCGTAGACGACGTGCACGCCCGCCTTCTCCAGCGCCCGCGCCCACTTGATGTTCGCCTGCTCGTCGAAGCGCGCCTTGATCTCCACCAGCGCCACGACCTGCTTGCCCGCCTCGGCCGCGTCGATCAGCGCGTCCACGATCGGGGAGTCGCCGGAGGTGCGGTAGAGGGTCTGCTTGATGGCCAGCACGTGCGGGTCGGCGGCGGCCTGCTCGATGAAGCGCTGCACGCTCGTGGAGAACGAGTCGTACGGGTGGTGCACCAGCACGTCGCCCTCGCGCAGCGTCGCGAAGATGCTCTTGGGCGTCTCCCGCTCCACGAACGCCGGGTGCGTGGACGGCACGAACGGCCGGTCCTTGAGCTGCTTGCGGTCCAGGCCGTACAGCTGCCACAGGCACGACAGGTCCAGCAGTCCGGGCACCTGCACGACGTCCTGCTCGTCGACCTCCATCTCGCGCAGCAGGCGCTCCAGCATGTGCTCGGTCATGTCGCCCGCGACCTCCAGCCGCACCGGCGGGCCGAACCGGCGGCGGGCCAGCTCCTTCTCCAGCGCCAGCAGCAGGTCCTCGTGCCGGTCCTCCTCGACCTCCAGGTCCGCGTTGCGCGTCACCCGGAAGGCGTGGCACTCCCGCACCGTCATGCCCGCGAACAGGTCGCCCAGGTGCGCGGCGATCAGCTCCTCGACGGGCAGGAACGTGGCGCTGGAGCTGGCGCGGTCGGACTCGACGCGGACCAGGCGCGGCACGTTGTCCGGCACCTTGATCCGGGCGAACCGGTCCATGCCGCCCTCGGGGTCCCGCACCATGACGGCCAGGTTCAGCGACAGGCCGGAGATGTACGGGAACGGGTGCGCCGCGTCCACCGCCAGCGGCGTGAGCACCGGGAACACCTGCTCGGTGAAGTAGTTCGACAGCCGCAGCCGCTCGAAGTCGGTGACCTGCGCCCAGGTCACGATGCTGATCGCGTGCTTCTCCAGCTCCGGGCCCACGTGGTCCAGGAACGCGCGCGCGTGCTGCTCCACCAGCTCCTGGGCGCGCTTGTAGATGGTGCCCAGCTGCTCGCTGGGGCTCAGGCCGTCGGCGCTGCGCACGGACAGCCCGGTCTCCTGGCGGCGCTTCAGCCCGGCGACCCTGACCATGTAGAACTCGTCCAGGTTCGAGGCGAAGATGGCCAGGAACTTGGCGCGCTCCAGCAGCGGCTGCGACGAGTCCTCGGCGAGCGCGAGCACGCGGGCGTTGAAGTCCAACCAGGACAGCTCGCGGTTGAAGTAGCGGTCGTCGGGCAGGTCGACCGTGGTGAGGTCGTTGGTCGCGGCGGGCGGCGAGCCGGGGATGATGCGCGGAGCGTCCGGCGGCGGGGCGACCTGCTGCACCGAGCTGCGCCGGGTCGCCGGGCGGGGCCGCCTGCGCGGGGCGGCCCCCGAGGCCGCCGAGCGGCTCGCGGCGGCGCCGGTGGTGGGACTCGTCCGCGCGGATCGTGTCCGCCGCTTCGGAGTCGGCTGCTGGTCGCTGTTCTCCGTGCTCACGCTCTGCATTGTTCCCCAGATGGGGGCCGCCCGCGCTGATCCGAGCCGTCCGGGAGGTGAACTCCGGGTCACACCGGGCGGAGCAGGGCGACGACGCGCCCCGCCGCGTCCCGCCGCAGCGTCACCCGCTGACCGGGGCGCAGCGCCCGCCAGCCGCCCGCGCCGACGGCGGGGGAGGGGACGGGGACGAGGACGCCGTCGTCGCGCAGGACCTCGGCGGAGCCGTCGGGGAGACTGCGGCTGACGGTGGCCTGCTCGGGGCGGGCCGCCGGGGTGGGTTCGGGGCAGGGTTCGGGGCGTTCGGGCGGCGGCGCGCCGGGCCCGGTCTGCTCTGGCACGGGCCGAAGGTAGCCCACCGCCCCCGCCTCACCCCGCGACCCGCACCCGCGCCCACGCCTGAGCGCTGCGCGCCCCCAGCCCGTACCCCGCCGCCAGCGCCAGGTCCTCCAGCGTGTCCACATCGCACCGCAGCGTCGGCCAGTCGCCCAGCAGCTCCCGAGCCCCGCCGTCCCGGTGCGCCGCCGCCGACGGGCCGCCGAACGCGGGCGCCAGGTCGCGCCCCGCCGCCGACAGCAGCAGCGTCGTCCCCGTGGCCTGCCGGTCCGCGCAGAACGCCCGCTCGCCCCCCGCCTCCACCACGGCCGCCCGCAGCTCCACCTCGCGCAGCGCGGGCAGGTCCGCCTGCAGCGCGCCCACCACCGACCGGGGATCGCGCCCCCGCAGCACCGACGCGCCGAAGCGCAGCGCCGGGTTCAACCCCTCCGGGCCCACCACCGTCTCCACCCCGGCCACCGCCAGCTCGCCCGCGACCACCGGGTCCGCCGTCACCACCAGCACCGACCGCGCCACCCGCCGCGCCACACCCACCAGGTCCAGGGCGAACGCCAGCGCCAGCGCCCTCCGCCCGGTCCCCGCCTCCAACCGCGTCTTGGCCCGGTCGAGGCTCTTCACCGGCACCACCAGGTCGACGTCCGCTCGCACACCGCCATACTCCCCGATGCCCGCTGGACCCGGCGGCGCCCTCCGGGGAGCACCGGGGTCCGACGACCGAGAGGGGAGCAAGTGGCCAAGGAGAAGGGCGGCTTCTGGGTGGGGGTCGGCGCGACGATCCTCTACCCCGCAGGCGCGCTGCTGGCTGGCAGGCGCATCGAGGGACCGGGCCTGCCGCGCGAGGGCGGCGTCCTGCTCGTGATGAACCACGTGTCCCACCTGGACCCGGTGTACGACGCCGTCCTCGTCCACAAGCAGGGCAGGCTTCCGCACTTCCTGGCCAAGCACAGCCTGTGGAACGTCCCCGCCGTGGGCGGGCTCCTGCGCGGCACCGGCCAGATCCCGGTCTACCGGGGCACCTCCGACGCCCAGCAGTCGCTGCGCGCCGCCCACGAGGCCCTGGACGCGGGCCAGGTGGTCGTCATCTACCCGGAGGGCACCATCACCCGCGACCCCGCGGGCTGGCCGATGCACTCCCGCACGGGCATCGCCCGCCTCGCGCTGGAGCACGACGTCCCGGTCATCCCGGCCGCCCGCTGGGGCACCAGGGACATCTACGACCACTACCGCAAGCGCTTCCGCCCGTTCCCGCGCAAGTCCGTGGTGACCCGGTTCGGCGACCCGGTCGACCTGGCCGGGTTCCGCGCCGGGCCGCACGACCTGCCGCAGCTGCGCCAGGTCACCGACCTGATCATGCACCAGGTCAAGGACCTGCTCGGCCAGGTCCGCGACGAGCAGGCGCCCGAGGGCTTCTACCACTCCAGGAAGGCCTGACGTGGACCGCGTCGCCGTGCTGGGCGCCGGGTCGTGGGGCACCGCGTTCGCGAAGGTGCTCGCCGACTCCGGCACCCCCACCGCGCTGTGGGCGCGCCGGGGCACGGTCGCCGACGAGATCACCACCAGCCGGGTCAACGCCGGGTACCTGCCGGGCGTGCGGCTGCCCGACAACCTCACCGCCACCGCGTCCGCCGAGCAGGCCCTGGACGGCGCGCGGGCCGTGGTGCTGGCCGTGCCCAGCCAGACCCTGCGCGAGAACCTGGCCGCGTGGCGACCCGCGCTGCCGCCGGACTCCACGCTGGTCAGCCTGGCCAAGGGCGTCGAGCTGGGCACGCTCAAGCGGATGAGCGAGGTGGTGCGCGAGGTCGCGGACGTGCCCGAGGACCGGGTCGCCGTGGTGTCCGGGCCGAACCTGGCGCGCGAGATCGGCGCCGAGCAGCCCACCGCGACGGTCATCGCCTGCACCGACCACGACCGGGCCGTCGAGCTCCAGCGCGCCTGCACGAACCCGTACTTCCGGCCGTACACCAACACCGACGTCGTCGGCTGCGAGCTGGGCGGGGCGTGCAAGAACGTCATCGCGCTGGCCTGCGGCATGGCCGCCGGGCTCGGGTTCGGCGACAACACGATGGCGTCCATCATCACCAGGGGCCTGGCGGAGACCGCCCGCCTCGGCGCCGCGCTGGGCGCCGACCCGCTCACCCTCGCGGGACTGGCCGGGCTCGGCGACCTGGTGGCCACCTGCGCGTCCCCGCTGTCGCGCAACCGCACGTTCGGGGAGAGGCTGGGGCGCGGCGACACGCTCGCGCAGGCCCAGGAGGCCGCGCACGGGCAGGTCGCCGAGGGCGTGAAGTCGTGCACGTCGATCCACGCGCTGGCCGCGCGGGTCGGCGTCGACATGCCCATCACCGACGGGGTGCGCCGGGTGTGCCACGACGGGCTGGACCCGAGGGTCCTGACCGCCGCGCTGCTCGGCCGCGAGACGAAGGCGGAGCGCTGATGGGCACACCTGGTGGCGCGGGGGAGTCGGGGGCGGGCGCGGTCGGGTCCGGCGCTGCGGGGTCCGGCTCGGCGGGGTGGGGCGACGGGACGCGGGTGGTGCACAGCGCCGCCGTCGCGCCGGGGGAGCCGTTCCTGGCCGGACCGGTCCTCGCCGCGCCCTACCGGCTGGGCGGCGACGACACCTACGGGCGCGCGCACAACCCGACGTGGCGCGCGCTGGAGACCGCGCTGGGCGGGCTCGACGGCGGCGAGTGCGTGCTGTTCCCGTCCGGCATGGCCGCGATCTCGGCGCTGCTGCGCACCGTCCTCGCGCCCGGCGACGTGCTCGTGGTGCCGTCCGACGGCTACTACCTGACCAGGACGCTCGCCGCCGAGCTGCGGGTGGAGGTGCGCGAGGTCCCCACGGCCGGGCCGTACCCGTCGTTCGACGGCGTGCGGCTGGTGCTGCTGGAATCGCCGTCCAACCCCGGTCTGGACGTGTGCGACATCGCCGCGCTGGCCGAGGCCGCGCACGCGTGCGGCGCGCTCGTCGCGGTCGACAACACCACGGCGACCCCGCTCGGGCAGCGACCGCTGGAGCTGGGCGCGGACGTCGTGGTGGCCAGCGACACCAAGGCGGTGGCCGGGCACAGCGACGTGCTGCTCGGGCACGTGACCGCGGCGGACCCCGCGCTCGCCGAGCGGATCAGGGCCGCGCGCACGACCGGCGGGGCCATCCCCGGCCCGTTCGAGACGTGGCTGGCGCACCGCGGGCTCGGGACGCTGGACCTGCGGCTGGAGCGGCAGGCGGCGAACGCGGCGGCGCTGCACGCGGCGCTGTCGGGGCACCCGGCGGTGACCGGCCTGCGCTGGCCGGGCGCGGCGGGCGACCCCGCGCACGAGGTCGCCGCGCGGCAGATGCGGCGGTTCGGCGGGGTGCTGGTGTTCGTGCTCGCCGACGAGGCCGCGGTGGCGCGGTTCCTGGAGCGGTCCGAGCTGGTCGCGGCCAGCACGAGCTTCGGCGGGCTGCACACCACCGCCGACCGGCGCGCGCAGTGGGGCGACCCGGTGCCCGAGGGGCTGATCCGGCTGTCCGCCGGGTGCGAGAGCACCGAGGACCTGGTCGCCGACGTGCTGAACGCGCTGGGGTGACGCGGGTCCTCCCGCTGGGGCGCGCATGGTCACGTGCGCGCCCCTAGCGCGGTGACCACATGCGTTCACCGGGTTGGGGGCACGCCGGGCAAGATCCCCGACGCCGGTTCGTGGTGATCCCGTGCTCGGCGGTGACGCCGGTCCCGTGAGCACGGGAGGCATCGACGGCCGAGCCGGTCAGAGCACGTCGATCAACCAGGGACGAGGGCCGTCGCCTCCTGACCCACGTGCGGCGGGGCAGGCAGGGCGCGATCCGGATGCGTCGGGCGGTGATCGTCCTGGCCCCGTCGTCCGGGACACCAGCGCCGGCGATCGCGCGTCGGGGCGCGGCGGACACCGACAGCGTGCGGGACGTGATCCACGACTTCAGCGCACGCGGCCTGGCGGTGCTGGACCCTGGCTGGACCGGGAGGCCGTTCCCGCCTCAGCAGCCACGACGACATCACGTTCGTCGCGGCGATGGCCCGGACCCGCCCGGCTCTGGTCGGTCTGCCCCGCACCCGGTGAAGCCTGTGCACACTCGCCGTCCACCCGCACCGCAACCCCGACCGGCGGGTCCGCGTCGGCCGGGAGCGATCACGCCAGAGCCCGCACCGGCACGGCGTCGGCTTCCAGCGCACCCGGACCTGGAAGACCTCCACCGACCCCGCCTCCGACGCCGAGCTCGACCGCGTCGACGAGGTCCTCCCCCGGTTTCCGAAGCGGTGTTTCGCCCTCGGCCAGTTCGGACCACTCGCGATCCGCCCGCACCACGGCTCCGGCTCGGCGCCGCGCAGGCGTCCCGACCGGCGGCCTGCGACCTACCGGCGCACCCGCGGCATCCGCTGCTTCCACGGCTGCTGCTCCGTCGGCGACGACCGGCTCCGGGGCGTCACCCCGACGTCCTCGACGCCCAACGCCGCCAACGGGCACGCGTCCGCAGCGAACGCCACCAACGCCGGGACCGACCCCACGGGCAGCCTGACCAACC
>NZ_JBQGCX010000111.1:0-1653 GCF_052038725.1 Actinosynnema sp. | reverse complement strand
ACCGGCGGGGGGCGAGGTCGTGATTGCGGTCGGTCTCGTAGCTGACTGCTCCGAGCCGGCTACCCCGTAGAACGCGGTCGGCCATTGCGGTGTCCTTTCGCTCGGCTCAGGGCCGGGGCCCAGGCTGGTGCTCACCGAGTGCAACGACCGGACTGCTCCGTTCGTTCCCGGTATGGATTTCTGGTCGCCCACAGTGACGTCTTTCACCAGTCAACGAAGGCTCCCACCTAGGGGAGGTCCGCGCGACGGGATCGTGACGCGCCATCAGGCTCTTGGGCTACAGCGTCACACTGACGGAGTAGCCGTAGCGTCTGATCGTGCTCCGGTCACCGTGTTACGACCACGTTGTGCGACATTACACCGGATTTAACCCACCAGTAGCCAACTCCGACAGCAAGTTGATTACAGATGGTTATCTGCTTGTCGCCCGGAGGCGACGTCGCCCGTCGCGAGTGGACGGTCACTGCGGGGTAGCTCGCCCGTGTTGGGCTCACCCGTTCGGACGGCCACTAAACGTAGTCCTAGTCACATGATCGACACGAAGTCCTCAGTGCCGATTGAGACCCCCGTGCTCACCCGCCGTCCCCCTCACCAGCGGCGACACCACCCGGATCGGGCTCGTCGGGCGGCTGGGCGCCGGGCAGGCGGGCCAGGAGGCCGCGCTGCGCGGTCACCACCAGTCGAGCGGCCTCGGCCAGGTCAAACCAGCCGACCCGGTCGACTTCCGGGAACGCCCTGAGCTGCCCGGAACCCCTGGGCCACTCCAGCTCGAAGGTTCCCGGAGTCACCGTGTCGGGGTCCAGATCCCCACGAAGGGCCCACGCCACGACGGTCTTCCCGCCCGACTGGCGCACCGTCCCGAGCGGCTCCAGCGGCCCGTCCGGCACGGGCACCCCCAGCTCCTCGGCGAACTCCCTGCGCGCGGCGTCCCGCGGCTCCTCGCCGTCCTCCACCTCGCCCTTGGGGATCGACCAGGCCCCCGCGTCCGTGCGCGCCCAGACCGGGCCGCCCATGTGCCCGAGCAGCACCTCGGTCCGCCCGTCCGCACCGGTCCGGTGCAGCAGGATGCCCGCGCTGAGCCGCGCCGTCGTGGTCACGGCCCGACAGTGTGCCGCACTCGGGGCCCGCCGCGCACCGAATGTTGCCAAGTCGCGAGGAATTCGGGTGAGCACGGCTGCGGCGTGCCGCAGTCACCACCCGTCCGTGTGGTCGGGTCGGCGGAGCGGGGCGCACGCGAAGGCCCCCGTCCGGAGGGGCGGACGGGGGCCTTCGGCGCCGCCCTCGGGGCGGCTCAGCCGTTGTCGTGGCTGTGCTCGCCGCCCGCGGCCTTGGCCTCGGTGGGCTGGGCGTGCGCGCCCGCGCGACCGGCCAGCGAGGGGTCCGCGGACTCGGGCTCGCCGAAGGCGCCGCTGGTGACCCCGCTGCTCGTGCCGTCCTGCCTGACCTGGCCGCCCCTGCGCGCCTGCTCCTCGGTGTCCTCGCGGTTGCCGAACTGGCCGGGGTTGTTCTGGTCCGCCACTGCTCCTGCGCCTCCCTGCGTTCCGCGTGCCGAGCCGGGTGGGTCGAGCACCCGACGCCCCGTGCGGGGTCTTAGGGATGGCAATACCCGCCAGGGGGACGACAAACCACGAACGGGGGAGACGAGGGACGGTT
>NZ_JBQGCX010000110.1:0-6388 GCF_052038725.1 Actinosynnema sp. | reverse complement strand
GGGTGGGGGCCGCGCGGGGGGGGGGGGGGGGGGCCCGGGGGCCCCCGGCCGGGGGCGCGCGGGCCGGGCCGCGGCGGGCCGGGCGCGCCGCTACTCCGGGAACCGCCCGTGCCTGCCCCACCCCTCCGCGAACCGCCGCAGGCCCGGCCCGGCGTCCTGGAGCGACACCAGGCCGTGCGCCAGCTCGTTCTCCAGCGCCTCCGCCTCCGCCAGCTCCTCCTGCTCCAGCAGCGACAACCGGTCGTGCCGCAGGCAGGTCTGCGGGAACCCGGCGAGCCGCGCCGCCAGCTCCCGCGCCGCCGGGAGCGCCGTCCCCGCGGGGACCAGCCGGTTCGCCAGGCCGAACGCCAGCGCCTCGTCCGCGCGCACCTCGCGCCCGGTCAGCACCAGGTCCATCGCCCGGCTCACCCCGATCAGCCTGGGCAGCCGCACCGTGCCGCCGTCCACCAGCGGGATGCCCCACCGCCTGCTGAACACGCCGAACACCGCGCTCTCGTCCGCCACCCGCAAATCGCACCACAGCGCCAGCTCCAGCCCGCCCGCCACCGCGTGCCCGGACACCGCCGCGACCACCGGCTTCGACAAGCGCAGCCGGGTCGGCCCCATCGGGCCGGTGGTGCTGCGCGGGTCGTTGCCCAGGTCCGTGCCGATCGCGCCCAGGTCCGCCCCCGCGCAGAACACCCCGCCCTCGCCGTGCAGCACCGCCACCGCCGCGACCGGGTCCGCGTCGAACTCGCGGAACACCTCCGCCAGGGTGTGCGCGGTCGGGCCGTCGACCGCGTTGCGCACGCGCGGCCGGTTCAGCAGCACCGTCCACACCGGACCCGAGCGCTCCACCCGCACCGCGCTCACCGCCCCGGCACCGCCCTCGCCACGATCGCGCCCAGGTCGACCCCGGCGGGCAGGGTGCCGAACGCCAGGCCCCAGTCGCCCGCCAGCCGGGACGCGCAGAACGCGTCCGCCACCGCCGGGTGGCCGTGCCGCACGAGCAGCGCCCCCTGCAGCACCAGCGCCATCCGCTCCACCAGCCGCCGCGCGCGGGACTCCAGGTCGGCCCCGGTCAGCGCCGCCTTCAGCTCCCGCACCGCCGCGTCCAGCCTGCGGTCCGCGCCCGCCGCCGCGTCCAGCTCGGCGGTGAACCCCGCGACCGCGTCCGGCTCCCGCGCCAGGACGCGCAGCACGTCCAGCGCCGCCACGTTGCCCGAGCCCTCCCACACCGACATCAGCGGCGACTCGCGGAAGATCCGGGGCATCCCCGACTCCTCCACGTACCCGTTGCCGCCCAGGCACTCCAGCGCCTCGGCCGCGTGCGCCGGACCGCGCTTGCACACCCAGTACTTGGTCACCGCCAGCCCCAACCGGCTGCGCGAGCCCGCCAGCCACAGGCCGACCGCGGTCGCCGCCTCGGACTCCACCGCGAGGTCCGCGAGCACCGCGCGCATCACCGGCTGGTCCACCAGCGCGGCCCCGAACGCCCGGCGGTGCGCGGCGTGGTGCGCGGCCTGGACCAGGCCCGCGCGCATCCCGGCGGCCGTGCCGAGCACGCAGTCCAGGCGGGTGGCGTTGACCATCTCGACGATCGTGCGCACCCCGCGCCCCGGCTCGCCCACCAGCCAGCCGACGGCGCCGTCGTACTCCACCTCGGCCGAGGCGTTCGACCGGTTCCCGAGCTTGTCCTTCAGGCGCTGCAACGAGATCGCGTTGCGCGCGCCGTCCGGCAGGACCCTGGGCACCAGGAAGCAGGACAGGCCTTCGTCGGCCTGGGCCAGGGTGAGGAACAGGTCGGACATGGGGGCGGAGGTGAACCACTTGTGGCCGGTCAGCACGTGGTGGTCGCCGGAGCGGACGGCGCGGGTGGTGTTCGCGCGCACGTCGGAGCCGCCCTGCTTCTCGGTCATGGACATGCCCGCGACCAGCCCGCGCTTGGACTCCGGCGGGCGCAGGCCGAAGTCGTACTCGGGGGAGGCCAGCAGCGGCTCGAACCGGGCGGCCAGCTCGGGGGAGCGGCGCAGCGCGGGCACGGCGGCGTAGGTCATCGACACCGGGCAGCCGTGCCCGGCCTCGACCTGCGACCAGACGAGGAACTTGGCGGCCCGCGCCACGTGCGCCCCCGCCCGCCCGTCCCGCCACGGCGCGGCGTGCAGCCCGCGCCCGACGGCGGTGGCCATCAGCTCGTGCCAGGCGGGGTGGAACTCGACCTCGTCGACCCGGCGCCCCCACCGGTCGTGGGTGCGCAGGACGGGCGGGTGCTCGTTGGCGAGCCTGCCCAGCTCCTGGACGCGCTCGCTGCCCGCGAGGACCCCCAGCTCCCGCAGCTCCGCTTCGGCCCACCCCGCGCCGCCGAGGCGCAGCGCGGTCAGCAGGGCCGGGTCGTCGGCCACGTCGTGGCCGGTCAGCGGGGGGACCTGGTTGAGCACCTCGTGTGTGACGTGCGCCATGGCGGCGACGTTACTACCGGCGGGTAACTCTGGGAACCGATCATTCGGACCGATCGGCCCAGGTCCCCCACCGCACACGGGAGGGGGTCGCGCGGCCCCTACCCCCGCGCGACCCCCGTCCGTCCCGGCCACCCCGGAGCCGGGACGGCGTCTCAGCCCAGGTCGCCGATCAGCGAGCGCACCTGGTTCGACGGGATCGAGAAGCCGATGCCCACGCTGCCCGCCTCGCCGCCGTCCGACGTCGGCGAGTAGATCGCCGAGTTGATCGCCACCACCTCGCCCGCCGCGTTCACCAGCGGCCCGCCCGAGTTGCCGGGGTTGATCGACGCGTCGGTCTGGATCGCCTGGTAGCTCACCGCGCGCCTGCCGGTCCCCGGCACCGTCACGGTGCGGTCCAGCGCGCTCACGATGCCCGACGTGACCGTCCCCTGCAGCCCCTCCGGGGAGCCGATCGCCACGACCTGGTCGCCGACCCGCACCGAGTCCGAGTCCGCGAACGTCGCCGCCGTCAGCCCGGACACGCCCTCCGCCTGCAGGACCGCCAGGTCGCTGTCCGCGTCCGCGCCCAGCACCTTCGCCTGCACGGTGCGCCCGTCGTCCAGGGTGACCGAGACCTGCTGCGCGCCCGACACCACGTGGTTGTTGGTCAGCACGCGCCCGTCCGAGGACAGCACCACCCCGGACCCGACGCCGCGCGACTGCGAGGTCGCCACGTTGACCTGGACCACGCTCGGCAGGACCTTCTCCGCGATCGCCGACACGTTCAGCGACACGCCCGTCGTCGACACCACCGGCGTGCTCACCGCCGCGGTCGACGTGGCGGCCTCCGGGGCGCTCAGCGCGCCCACCGCGCCACCGGTCGCCCCGCCGACCAGCGCGGCCACCAGGGCCGCCATCGTCACGGCCGTGCCGGTCCGCCGCCAGAACCCCGGTGCGACGGCTGGCGCGGCAGGCTCGTCCAACGACCCCCGCAAGGAGGGGAAGTCCTGTCGTGTCTCGGTCATGGCACCACTGTCGGCCCGCAGGTTGTGAATTCCCTGAGCGCCCGCACAGGAGAAGCCAAGAAACCGCGCCCCGTGACGGGCCTCACGCCCGGTGACGCGCCAGGGTCACCCCGGCCGGCTCACGCGTCCGGGGCCAGCCCCAGCAGCTCGGCCACGTCCTCCCCGGTCAGCGGTTCGGCGTTGAACAGCACGCCCTGCCCCGCGCTCACGCCCAGCTCCCGCAGCCGCCGCGCCTCGTCCGAGGTGCTCACGTGCACCGCGTGCAGCTCCAGCTCCAGCTTCCGGCTCCACGACAGCAGCGCCACCGCCGCCGCCCGGTCCACCAGGTTCGCGCCCTCGGCCAGCCCGCGCACCGGCGGCCCGCCGAACTTCAGCGCCGACAGCGGCAGCTGCCTGATCCGGTCCACCGCGACGTTCCCGCCGCCCAGCTGGTCCAGCGCGAGCAGCACCCCGTGCGAGGCCAGGATGTTCAGCTCCTCCACCTGCTCCTCGCTGAGCGCCGACGGCAACCGCTCCGGCAGCTCGAACCGCAGCTTGTGCGGCGGCAGCCCGGTGTCCCGCAGCACCTGCCGCACCCACGCCACCAGCTCCGGCTCCTGGCACTGCCGCACGCTCAGGTCCACCGACAGCACCGGAGCCCCCTCGCCCAGCGCCGCGTACCACCGCCCGGCCTGCGCGCACGCCCGCTCCAGCGCCCACCGGTCCAGCCGCAGCCCCATGCCGGTGCGCTCCAGCAGCGGCCCCAACCACCGCAGGTCCACCAGCCCGCGCTCGGCGTGGTCCCAGCGCAGCACGGCCTCGACCGCCACCACCGACCGGTCGGCCAGCGCGTGCACCGGCTCGTAGTCCACCCGGAAGTCGCCCTGCTCGGCCCCGCCCGCCACCGATGCGGCCAACGCCGACCGGTCGCGCTCGCGCGCGTCCCGGTCCGGGTCGTACAGCGACCACCCGGTCTTGCCGGAGTCTTTGGCCCAGTCCAGCGCCACGCCCGCGCGGCGCAGCAGCTCCCCGTCCGGCAGGCCGGGCCCGGTGCGGGCGACCACGCCCACGCTGGCCGCGACCCCGATGCCCCGCTCCTCCCACCACACCGGCTCGGCCAGCTCGCGCAGCGCCTGCTCGACCAGGTCCAGCACCGGCGGCAGGTCCGAGCCGGTCACCAGCACGCCGAACTCGTCGCCGCCCAGCCGCGCGATCCGCGCGCCCGCGCCGAACACCGTCCCCAGCACGGACACCGCGGCCCGCAGCACCCGGTCGCCGACCGCGTGCCCGAACGCCCCGTTGACCACCCGGAGCCCGTCAAGGTCGAACAGCGCCACCACCAGCGACCCCGAGCCCTGCGGCCCCTCCTCGCTCTCCAACCAGCCGAGGAACTGGGCCCGGTTGGCCAACCCGGTCAGCGGGTCGCTCAAGCTCTGCCGCACCAGCTGCAGCTGGAGCGCCCTGACCTCGTCCAGGTCCTCGACCACCGCCACGTAGCAGCGCACGTCCCCGTCGCGCCCGCGCACCGGCGTGATCGCGAGCTGCGCCGGGATGGCCTCGCCGTCCGCGCGCACCAGCCGCTTCTCGACCTGCACCCCGTCCCGCTCGCCCGTGAGCAGCTGCCCGCCGAGCCTGCGCAGCGCGGGCAGGTCGTCCGGGTGCACCACCTCCCGCGCGCTCAGCCCGGTGACGCGGTGCGGCGGGTAGCCGAGGATCGCGGGCAGCGCCGCGTTGTGGTCGACCACGCGCCCGTCCGGGGCGACCTCGGCGATGGCGAGCGCGGAGGTGCGCCACACGGCCCGGAACTTCGCCTCGCCCTCCTCGCGCGCCTCGTCGACGGCCCGCTCCGCCGCCGCCTCGGCGAACCCGGCGGCGAGCGCGCCCAGCACGGCGGGGACGCGGGAGGCGGCCGGGTGGTCCGCCCCGTGCAGGGCGACCAGGTGCGGGCGCAGGTTCCCGGCCAGGAACGCGATCGTCCCCTCCAGCACCCCGGCCCGGAACAGCCCCTGCCCGACCAGCGAGCGCCCGGCCCGACGGGCCGCCTCCTCGGGCTCCCGGTCGTCCACCGAGGACAGGACGCCGGTCAGCCGGACCAGGACCTCGTGGTGGGCCGCTGCTGCGGGAAGCGCCTCGGCCCAGCGCTGCGCGAAGCCCTCGTGGGCGGTGGCCGCCACGAGGTCGGCGCGCGGCTCCGGGGCGTCCCCCGCCCCTCCGGCCGTCTTCATTCAGCCCCGGTGCTCAATCGCGTTACACATTCCTGATCGCGTTCACTCCAATGGAGGAATAAGTCGATGTTCATGCGGCATTGAGCTTACTGGGGGATGGGTGCGCAGGCGCAACACGAACTCGGCGACCGGACGGGCCGGGTGGACCGGACCCGGCGAAGTGGCCCGGTCCACCCAGGTCGCGGAGGGTGGACCGGGTTCGGGTGATCACCGGTCCCACCGCGTTCGGCGCGCGGGTGAGCGGCGCCGCGCATTGTTGATCTTTCCGTTCTTCCCGGCGCCCGCACAAATCACCCGAGCCCCACCGTTCGGCCTCGGCGGCGTTCCCGGCGAAAAGCGCTGCGGTCACGGGAAAAGCGGTTCGCCGCCCGGTTGCGGGGACACGGCCGGCTCCGCCCAGTGCAGCAGCGCGACCCTCGCCCGTCAACGTCCGGCGCCCAACGTCCAGATGCCGGAAACCCTTGACCCCGAACCGTTTCGCGGCCCTATCCTCGCCGCAGTGCGTTGACCGCGCGACAGCGAGCCTGCCGTGTTGCGGCACGAGGTCGCGGTGCGGCGGCGAGCGGTCTCGCACTGCTGCGCAGTGCGGGGGCGCGGCACGTGAGGCAGCCCGGATCCACGTGCGAATTGGAGCCCCGTGACCCCAGCACCACGCCCCGACCAAACCCCGGACCGCGCGACCATCGTGGTCGTCGGCGGCGGCCCCCGCGCGTCCGGCCTGCTGGAACGCCTGGGGGCCAAC
>NZ_JBQGCX010000109.1:0-3815 GCF_052038725.1 Actinosynnema sp. | reverse complement strand
GATCCTGCGCAGCTTGACCTCGGCGAGCAGCGAGAACCTCTCCTGCTCCCATGGGTCGAGCCGGACCCGGCCGATGACCTCGATAGCGGCGCGTCCGCCGTCGGACTCGCCCTCCAAGTAGGTGCGGTCGTCCTCGATGGGGGAGTAGCGGCCCAGCAGGAACTTCACCGCGTCTAGTGCCGAGGACTTACCGCCGTCGTTGGGACCGGCCAAGATCGTCGGACTCCCGATCGGGATGTCCTCCACCTCGGCCAGGGAGCGAAAACCGCGAATCGAGAAGCTTGCAAGGTGCACTGGCGAACCACCCAGGGCGAGTTGACTGACAGGACCGACCCCGACGCCGCACCACGTGGAAGAGCGGCTTCCGGCAGCCTAAAACGGCTTGATCAAAACCTGATAATCGACACGCCGAGTAATCGCGCTATACGTCCTTATGGGTGAACAGATTGAGGCTCATGAACCTTCTGTAACCGCAATTGTGCGGATTCGGCTAGGTTTCGTGCCTGGTACCGCCGTTCAGGCGGCGATTCGCACCCTCACCCCGCCACCGGCCACGAGTGCACCGGCTCGTTCGTGTGCATCAGGTCCCGGTACCCCCGCAGCACCCGCCGCAGCGCCTCCGGCCGCTCCAGCGACGTCCCGTCGTAGGCCCGGTGGAACGCCCGCGTCTGCCACGTCGCCCCGTTCACCCCGCGCAGGCACCGCTGCTCCACGATCCCCAGCAGCCGGTCCCGCTCCCGCTCGTCCACGCCGAGCCCGACCAGCCCCTCGTGCGCCAGCGGCAGCAGCCGCCGCAGCACCAGCTCCACCACCGGGACCGTCCCCAGCCCCGGCCAGTACACCTGCGCGTCGATCCCCCGCCGCGCCCCCGCCAGGAAGTTCTCCTCCGCCGCCGAGAACGACATCTGCGACCACACCGGCCGCTCGTCCTGCGCCAGCGCGTGCGCCAGCCCGTAGTAGAACGCCGCGTTCGCCATCGTGTCCACGACCGTCGGCCCGGCGGGCATCACCCGGTTCTCCACCCGCAGGTGCGGCCTGCCGCCCACCACGTCGTACACCGGCCGGTTCCACCGGTAGATCGTCCCGTTGTGCAGCCGCAGCTCCGCCAGCGACGGCACGCCGCCGTCCGCGAGCACCCGCTCCGGGTCCTCCTCGGCGCAGATCGGCAGCAGCGCGGGGAAGTACCGCACGTTCTCCTCGAACAGGTCGAAGATCGACGTGATCCACCGCTCCCCGAACCACACCCGCGGCCGGACGCCCTGCTCCTTCAGCTCGTCGCTGCGGGTGTCCGTCGCCTGCTGGAACAGCGCGATCCGGGTCTCCGGCCACAGCTCCTTCCCCAGCAGGTACGGCGAGTTCGCCCCCACCGCCACCTGGATCCCCGCGATGGCCTGCGCCGCGTTCCAGTACGCCGGGAACCGCTCCGGCGACACCTGCAGGTGGAACTGCGTGCTCGTGCACGCCGCCTCCGGCACGATCGAGTCCGCGGTCATCTGCAACCGCTCGGCCCCGTCGACGTTGATCTCCAGGTCCTCGCCGCGCGCCGCCAGCACCTGCTCGTTGAGCAGCGCGTAGCGCGGGTTCCCGGACAGCGCGTCCACCGCCATGTGCCTGGCCTGCAACGTCGGCAGCGTCCCGACCATCACCATGTGCGCGTCGACCTCGCGCGCCCGCTTCTCCGCCTGGTTCAGGCTGGTGCGGACCGTGGCCTCCAGCTCCGCGAACCCGCTGCCTGCCAGCTCGCGCGGCGGCACGTTGATCTCCACGTTCCACTGGCCCAGCTCGGTGACGAAGTCCGGGTCGGCGATGGCCTCCAACGCCTCCGCGTTGCGCATCGCCGGGTCCCCGGCCTCGTCCACCAGGTTCAGCTCGATCTCCAGCCCGGTCATGGGCCGGTCGACCTCGAACCGCTCCTCTTCCAGCATCCGGGTGAACACGTCCAGGCACCGCCGCACCTTCGTGCGGTAGCGCGTCCGGTCCTCGCGGCTGAACTCGTGCCGCTCGACGTCGTCGCCCACTGCGCCCCTCCACCACCGCGCCCGGTGCGCGGCCCCTGCCGAGGCCGCTTCCGGAGCGCGGCGCACGGGTCAGCGAGCGGGTACCGCGATCGCGGTCACCACAAACCCCTCCCGCGCCAGCCACCTGCCGGTGAACCCGGACACCGCCCGCCCGTCCACGACCGGGTGCTCCACGAGCACGCGCGCGGTGAACGTGCCATCACGGCCGAGCACCAGCTCGGCGTCCTCGAAGCCCAGCCACCGCCGGGTCAGCGGGAACCACGACTTGTACACCGACTCCTTGGCGCTGAACAGCAGCCGGTCCCAGTGCACCGACGGGTCGCGCGCCCCCAGCAGCGCCACCATGTCCTGCTCGCGCGGGAGGGCCACCGCCGCCAGCACGCCCTCCGGGGTCGGCTGGTTCGGCTCGGCGTCGATGCCCACCGTCCACACGGCGTCGGTGCGCGCGGCGACGGCCGCCCGGTACCCGGTGCAGTGCGTGATGCTCCCGACCACGCCCTCGGGCCACCCCGGTTCCCGCTTCGGGCCGGGCAGCAGCGGCACCGGCGGGAACCCCAGCTTCGCCAGCGCCCCGCGCGCGCAGTGCCTGCCCGTGGTGAACTCGCGGCGCCGCTTGTCCACCGCGCGCGCCACGTGCTCCTCCTCCTCGGGCAGCAGCACGGCCTCCGGCGGGTCGCCGAACGCCTCCACCGCGGCGACCCCGTCCGGCAGCAGCTCCTCGATCACCGCGCGTCCCCTTCCCGCAGCACGTCCAGCAGCGGAGCACCCGTCCAGCCGCGCGGCTTCCACTCGCGCGGGTAGCCCAGCGACACCTCGTCGAAGCGCACCCCGTCCCCCCGGATCGTGCGCGGGATGTGCAGGTGCCCGTACACCGCCACGGCCGCCCGGTGCTTCAGGTGCCAGTCGGCGGTCAGCTCGGTGCCGCACCACAGCGCGAACTCCGGGTACCGCAGCACCAGCGTGGGGTCGCGCACCAGCGGCCAGTGGCTGATCAGCACCGTCCTCAGCTCGTGGTCGACCTCGTCCAGCCTGCGCGCGCTCTCCGCGATCCTGGCCCGGCACCACTCGTCGCGGCTCGGGTGCGGGTCCGGGTGCAGGAAGTACTCGTCGGTGCACACCACCCCGGCCTCGACGGCCTTGGCGAGCGCGGACTCCTTGTCGGTCGTGCCCGCGGGCCGGAAGGTGTAGTCGTACAAGGTGAACAGCGGCGCGACGGCCACCGGGCCGCCCTCGCCGTCGAACACCGGGAACGGGTCCTCGGGGGTGTGCACGCCCAGCGAGCGGCACATCTCGACGAGCTGCCGGTAGCGCACCTCGCCCCGGCTCTGCACCGGGTCGTCCTTGGTGGTCCACAGCTCGTGGTTGCCCGGAACCCAGACGACCTCGCGGAACCGCTTGCGCAGCAGGCCGAGCGCCCACTCGACGTCGTGGAACTTCTCGCCCACGTCACCGGCGACGATCAGCCAGTCGTCCGGCGATGGCGCGGTCAGCTCGGTGACGAACTCCCGGTTCTGCTGGTACGTCACGTGCAGGTCGCTCGTCGCGAGCAGGCGTGGTCGGCGTGTCACGAAGCCGAGGGTAGCCAGCGCGGCAAAGACCGTTCATCCGCTCGTCGTGCCTGGGGTGCCGCCCAGCCTCGTCAGGGGTCCGCGTGACGCTGGAGGCGTCCGCTCGGCGCGCGGGCGGTTATAGCCGACCGACCGACTTCCTAGCGTGATGGTCGTCACGATCGCGTTCTCGGAGGAGCCTGATGAGCGAGCAGATCCCCAGCTCCGCCACCGCGCCGCAACCATTCGG
>NZ_JBQGCX010000108.1:0-3585 GCF_052038725.1 Actinosynnema sp. | reverse complement strand
CGACCGGCCACCCCGCCGCCCGTCCGGGTGACCCCCTCGCACCCGCCACCCGCCCCCGACCTGCGAACGAGCGATCGCGTAACCCACCTGGTGGGAAACTCCGCCCGGAGCTTGGTACGCCCCCGCGGCCTGTGGCACCATGCGGGCATGGCTGTCCACGTCGCCGTGATTATCGAGCAGCGCGCCGGTTGAGTGCCCCGAGCACCCGCCACCGGCGCGCAGACCTCTCGCATCCCAGCGGGGGGTCTTTTTGTTTTCTCGACAAACCCGACCAAGCCCGCCCGCAGGAGAACACACCGTGACCACGCTCGGCGATAGCTTCCACGTCTACGACACCACCCTCCGGGACGGCGCACAGCGCGAGGGCATCACCTACTCCGTCACCGACAAGCTCCAGGTGGCGCGCCTGCTGGACGGGCTGGGCGTCGGCTTCATCGAGGGCGGCTGGCCGGGCGCGATGCCCAAGGACACCGAGTTCTTCGCCCGCGCGGCCTCCGGCGAGCTGGAGCTGGCCAACGCCCAGCTGGTCGCGTTCGGCGCCACCCGCAAGGCGGGCGTGAAGGTCCAGGACGACCCGCAGGTGCGCGCCCTGCTCGACTCCGGCGCCCCCGTGGTCACCCTGGTGGCCAAGTCGGACCTGCGGCACGTGGAGCGCGCCCTGCGCACCGACGCCGCCGAGAACCTCGCCATGGTCCACGACACCGTCAAGCACCTGGTGGACAACGGCCGCCGGGTGTTCCTGGACGCCGAGCACTTCTTCGACGGCTTCGCGCACGACCCGGACACCGCGCTGCGCGTGCTGGAGGCGGGCGTCACCGGCGGGGCCGACGTGGTGGTGCTGTGCGACACCAACGGCGGCCAGCTGCCGCTCGGCCTGGCCGAGGTGGTCGCCGACGTCCTCGCCCGCACCGGCTTCCGGGTCGGCATCCACTGCCAGGACGACACGTCCTGCGCCGTGGCGAACACCCTCGCGGCCGTGCAGGCGGGCGCGACGCACGTCCAGTGCACCGCGAACGGGTACGGCGAGCGGGCGGGCAACGCCGACCTGTTCGCCGTGGTCGGCAACCTGGTCACCAAGCTGGGGATGCCGGTCCTGCCGGAGGGGGCCGTGGGGGAGCTCACCCGCGTCTCGCACGCCCTCGCCGAGATCGCCAACATCGCACCCGACACCCACCAGGCCTACGTCGGGTCGTCGGCCTTCGCCCACAAGGCGGGCCTGCACGCGAGCGCGATCAAGGTCGACCCCCTGCTGTACAACCACATCGACCCGGAGGTGGTCGGCAACGGCATGAAGATCCTGGTCACCGAGATGGCCGGGCGGGCGAGCCTGGAGCTGAAGGGGCGGGAGCTGGGCGTGGACCTCGCGGCCAACCCCGAGGCCCTGACCAGCGCCGTCCGCAAGGTCAAGGAGCTGGAGGCGGGCGGCTGGTCGTTCGAGGCGGCCGACGCGTCGCTGGAGCTGCTGCTGCGCGACGAGCTGTCCGAACTGGACGCCCCGCCGTTCACCCTGGAGTCCTACCGCGTCGTGCTCGACCACCGCTCGGACGGCGAGATCGTCTCCGAGGCGACGGTGAAGGTGCACGTGGGCGGCGAGCGGGTGATCGCCACGGCGGAGGGCAACGGCCCGGTGCACGCGCTGGACGGGGCCCTGCGCAAGGCGCTGCTGCCGCACCTGTCCTGGTTGGACGCGGTGAAGCTCAACGACTACAAGGTCCGCATCCTGTCCGGTGACGGGCGGGACGCGGACGGCGCAGGCGGCACCGAGGCGGTGACGCGGGTGCTGGTGAACTCGACCGACGGCGAGCGCGAGTGGACCACGGTCGGGGTGCACGGCAACATCGTCGAGGCGAGCTGGCTGGCGCTGTGCGACGCGCTGGCGCACAAGGCCGCGCACGCGTCCGCGCTGGTCTGAGCCGTGGGACGGGGGCGGCGCCGACCGGGCCGCCCCCTCCCGGCGCTACAGCGCCAGCCGCAGCCCGCCCGAGGCGAGCAGCGGCGCGATCGGCAGGAAGTACACCGAGCACCCGGCGCCGCCGAGCACGTGCCCCACGGCGAGCGACCCGTCGACCACCGGCGCCCAGTCCCACGGCCCGCTCGCGCACACCCGCACCTCGGACAGCCCGGTCACGGTCCCCCCGGCCCAGTTCACCGTCCGGTTCAGCGCCACCACCGGCCCGCACAGCGTTCCGCCGACCCGGCTGAGCACGCACACCCGCCTGCCGATCCCGGCCGCCGTCGCGCCGGTGATCCGGGTCCCGGTGTGCTGCACCACGGGCACCCTGGTGACGGTCACCCCCTGGACCTGCCTGGCCAGCACCACTCTGCCGCTGGCCTGCGTGATCCGGGCGATCGTCTCGCCCTCGGCGCTCCGGACGGCCACGCCGATCGGGTTCACCCCCTGCGCCCTCGGCACGCAGTCGGGCGGCAGCAGCAGGTGGTCCTCGACGTTGAAGCCGTTGGCGCACTGCTCGTCCGAGGCCAACCGGACGGTCGTGCCGATCTGCAGCGTGGTCGCCGCGGCGGCCGGGCTCGCGGCGAGCAGCAGGAGCACTGCGATCAGCAGGGCTGACCGGGCGGGGGAGCGGAGGCGGGGTCCGCGCAGGGGTTCCATGAGCCGACGCTAGGCGGGGCGGGCACCCGCGCCCACCGCCGGTTAGGGTGAACTCCGTGCGCATCGCCCGTATCGCCCAGCCAGACGGTCTCGCCTTCGCCGCCATCGAGGGGGAGGGCGACGACCTGGTCGCGGCTGAGATCGCCGACGAGCCGTTCGGCAAGCCGACCTTCACCGGTCGCCGCTGGCCGCTGGCCGACGTCCGCCTGCTGGCCCCGTTCCTCCCGCCCAAGATCGTCTGCGTCGGCCGCAACTACGCCGACCACGCCGCCGAGCTGGGCAACGAGGTCCCGGCCGAGCCGCTGATCTTCCTCAAGCCCAACACCACCGTCGTCGGCCCGAACGCCGAGATCCGCCTCCCGGCCGCCTCCGAGCGCGTCGAGTTCGAGGGCGAGCTGGCCGTGGTCATCGGCGTCGGCGGCCGGGACATCCCGGTCGAGCGCGCCATGGGCTCGGTCCTCGGCTACACCATCGCCAACGACGTCACCGCCCGCGACATCCAGCGCTCCGAGGTGCAGTTCACCCGCGCCAAGAGCTACGACACGTTCTGCCCGCTGGGCCCGTGGGTGGAGACCGAGTTCGACCCCACCGACGTCGCGATCCGCACCGAGCTGGACGGCGAGGTGAAGCAGGACGGCCGCACCTCCCAGCTGGTGCACGACATCCCGGCGCTGATCTCGTTCATCTCCACGGTGATGACCCTGCGCCCGCTGGACGTCATCCTCACCGGCACCCCGGCGGGCGTCGGCCCGATGCGGCCGGGGCAGCGCGTCTCGGTGACCATCGACGGCCTCGGCACGCTCACCAACACCGCCGCCGCGCGCTGACCCCCTGTCACCGAGCGGAAAAGGGGAACGCCCCCGGTCCACTCCGGACCGGGGGCGCCCCCGTCCCCGGAGCCGCACCAGTGCGGGTCCGGCCTACCTGGTGTCGATCGGGCTGCGGCCGGAGCCGACGCCGGGGTTCGCGAGGCG
>NZ_JBQGCX010000107.1:0-9256 GCF_052038725.1 Actinosynnema sp. | reverse complement strand
TCGCCGGGCTGCTCACGCGCGGTGACCGCCCCGGTACCCCGCCACTCGTCCGGGCTGCGGAACCCCGTCGGGGCCTCCCGTGCCGAACCCCATCTGGAAAGAGCACCCGCGCGTCGATACGGTTTTGCCGAACCACCCGGTCCGGGTTCCGCGAGGAAGGAACGAGAGCGCAGATGAGCGCAGGCGGTTACGCGGCCGTACCCGAGGAGCTGAGAGCGCACGGCAGCCACCTCGAGGGTCTGGTGGACCGGCTGGCCGCCGTCGCGGCCAAGGCCGGTGACACGGCCATGCCCGGCGATGCTTACGGTTCGCTGTGCTCGTTCCTCCCGAAGGCTGTCACCCCCCTGGGTGAGCAGGTGGGCGAGGTGATCACCGCGGCGACCGAGGGCGTGTCCGCGTCGGCGGCGGGCGTGCGCGGCACCGCGGCGGACTACGAGGACAACGAGACGATCGATCCGTTCACCCGGCTCGTCAACGGCTCCCTGGACGGTGGCCGATGACCAGCTTCGGCTCCGGTTACGGCTCGTCCACCGGCGGTTCCGGCGCGCCCGGCGGCAACCAGTCGGACGGCGGCGGCGCGTTCGCCAGCCCGACCACGTCCAACTCCGGCGCGGCCGACGTCGACATGTTCGCGGGCGACCACTACGCCGACTCGTTCGGCGACGCCGACAACTTCAGCGCTGCCGCCGCGGCCATGGGCGGTGGGGGCCTGGCGGGCGCGGGCATGGCGCACACGGCGTTCAACGGCGACGCGGACGGCGCCGAGGAGCGCATGGCCGAGTGGTCGCGCGCCCTGTCCGACAAGGCAGACCGCTACCGCGAGGCGGGGCAGCGCACGGAGGAGCTCCGCCTGAGCGCGGTCAGCCCCGACGGCGCCGTGCAGGTCGTGGTGAAGGCCGACGGCAGCCTGGTGGACCTCCAGTTCGGCGACCGCGCCCGCACCATCCCCCTGGAGCACCTGGCCGTGGTTGTCATGGACACCGTCAGGCAGGCCCAGGCCACCATCGCCGACGAGGTCTCCGACGTCATGTCGCGCACCCTCGGCGACGAGGACCAGCAGACCAGGGACCTGGTGCTGGGCAACCTGCGGTCCCGCTTCGCCGCGACGGACGACCTGGCCGACTTCCACGACGCGCGCGCCACCAACACCACGGCCCACGCCGATGACGACGACAGGAACGACCCGTGGTGACCCCGTACCCCTGGCCACCAGACCGGTCAGCCCACCCCAGGCCAGACCACGACACCCCCACCTACACCCAGACCGCCTACGACCGCACGGCCCTGAGCCACGGCGGGGTCCTGCAAGCCGGGGGAGACCAGGACGACTACGACCACCCCGACCCTGGCCAGTTCGGGGCTGGGCGAGCCAGCTACGCACAGGCAAACCACGGCCAGCCGGACTACGGCCAACCCGATCACGGCCAACCCGATCACGGTCAGACCAGCTACGGCCACCCTGATCACGGGCAGGCGGGTTACAGCCAGGCGGGTTACGGCCAGGCGGGTTACGGCCAGGCCAGGTTCGATCAAACCGACCTCAGCCAAAGCGGCCTGTCCCAGGACAGCTTGTCGCAGGGCGGTCTGTCGCAGGGTGGCTTGTCGCAGGGCGTCACGGCGCAGGGCGGTCACGCGCAGGCAGACCTAGCCCAAGGAGCCCCAGACCGAGGTGGCTTGAGCCAGGTGCTCGGCCAGAACACCCCGAACCACGGCGGCCCAGCCGCGAACAGCCTTCCCCAGGACCCGACAAACCAAGGCACTTTCGCCCAGGGCGCCTTTGCCGCGCCCGACCGCACCCCAGGCGGCCTGGATCAGGCTGCCTCGGATCAGGGCGGCCTCAGCGGGGCCCTATCTCAGGGCGGTCTGTTCCAGAGCCGCCCGACGCAGAACGGCTTCACCCAAGCCGACCTGACTCCTGGCACGTTCACCCAGAACAACCCGCTACAAGCCGGCCCATCCCAAGGCGCGTTCTCCCAGAACGGCTCAGCCCAAGGCGGCTCGCACCAGAATCAAGGCGGTTCACCCCAGAGCCAAGGCACCGTGCCGCAAGGCTCTTTCGGGCAGGGCGGTCAACCCCAAGGCTCTTTTGGGCAAAGCGACCAGCCGCAGGGTGCATTCGGGCTGGGCGACCAGCCCCATGGCTCCCCTGGGCAAGGCAGTCAGCCGCAAGGCGCGTTCGGGCAAGGCAGCCAGCCGCAAGGCGCGTTCGGGCAAGGCGGCCAGCCGCAAGGCGCGTTCGGTCAGACCGATCTCCCCGAAGCAGTCCCCTCTCAGGGCGGCTTCTTCCAGACCGGCCTGTCCCAAGGCGCCCCGAGCCAAAGCGCCTTCGTCCCGACCTACCCCCAGCCCAAGGGCGCCCCCACCAATACCGACCCGGCTGATTTCAACCAGGCCGACACACTGCCGGGCGTTCCCAACCCCTTCGTCACCACCGCCACGGGCGTCAACACCTTCAGCGCGACCCCGTTCTCCGCAGACAGCGCCAACGCGGCGGCGTTCGGTACGGGCACGTTCGACGCTGGCACGATGACCGCGGGCCGAGGCGCCCTCGCCGCACCACCAACCGCCCCAGGCGCGTTCGCCACCCCGCAGACCACCGCCGCCGAACCTGCCGACCAATCAGGTTCAGGAACGTTCGCCGAATCGGCGATGGGTGCCAACTCATTCGGCGCGACCCCGACCGCTGCGGGCACGCGCAATTTCGACCAGGCCGACGGAGCCAACTTCGGCGCGGCCACCGGCGCATTCGGCGCGGGCGGCCTGGGGTCCGGCACGACCGGAACCAGTTCATTCGCTGCGAGCGAATCCCATTCTGGCACGACCAGCACCAGTTCGTTCGGAATTGGCGGCTCCAGCGCTGACACGATCGGGGCGACTTCCTCCAACGCAAGCGCTCCCGGCGTCAACACGCCTGTCCCAGGTTCTTTCGGACCAGCTAGCGCGCCTTCCGGCACGACTAACGCCGGTTCGTACACCGCAGGTGCTCCTGCGTCGGGAACGACCAGCACCACCTTGTTCGACGCGAACCCGAGCCCCGCTGACCTCGCAGCCCCGGTCGTCACGGCCCCGGCCGTCGCGGGCTCGGTCAGCGCCGCCGCGTTCGACGGCGGTGTGATCGGCTCCAGCGCGTTCGCCGACGAGGCGGAGCCAAACAACAACACCACCACCCCGCCGGACGCGACCACGTTCCCCCCAGCCCCATTCGCACCAGTCCAGTCCGCGTCAGCCCCGCCTGCTCCAGGACCAACCGCACCTCCCGCAGGTCAGGAGCCATCCGCCACCGCCCCGGCAAGTGCTGATTCCCCCGAATCCGGCGCCGTCGCCCCCAGCTCCTTTGACGCTGACCAGCCCTTCCCGCCCCAGGCAGCCTCCACCGCGGCAAGCTTCGCACCGGCCAACCCCTCCCCGGCCGGTCCGAACTCCGCGGGGTTCCCCGCAGCGGGTCACGTCCCGCCAGCGCCAAGTCAGCCAGCGCCAAGTCAGACGGCTCCCGGCGCGGACCCGTTTGGCTCGGCCGCGCCTGGCGCACCCCAAACCGGTGCGGCCTCCTTCGACGCCGGTGTCCCCGCTGCGTCCCAGACTTCTGACGCGGCCTCGTTCGGTATGAGTGCTGCGGATGCGTCCCCGAACAGTCCGGGTTCGTCTGCGCCCCAGAGCAGCGCTGGTTCGTTCGGCGCGGGCGCTGCTGGAGCGCCTCAGGACCAGTCTGGTGCCGGGGCGTTCGGTGCAGGCGTTGTCAGCGGCGCGCAGAACAGCGCAAGCTCGTTCGGCGCAGGTGCGGCTGGTGGGCCCCAATCCGGCGCGGTGACGTCGGGGTCGGGTGCGGGTGCGGTGGACACGGGGCTGACCGAGTCGGCGACCGAGCTGAGGACCTCCCTCACGAACGGTTCCTGGCTCGGTGACGCCCCCAGTGCGGGCCAGGACGACCTGCCTTCGCTGGGTGAGGTCTCGGACCCGTTCAAGCCCCTCTCGCAGGCGGGCGTGGAGTGGCTGGTCGAGCACGTCGCCCCGCTCCAGCGCGCGCTCGACGAGCTGCGCGGCGACCCCGCCGTCGTCACCGCACAGGCCGAGACGTGGAGCGCCGTCGCGACGGAGCTGGCCACCATCGCGAGCGACCTGGTCGCCGCCGTCGCCGCCGACACCACCGCGTGGACCGGTGAAGCAGCCGACAACTACCGCGTCCGGGCCGAGCAGACCGCGGCGCTGCTCACCGCCGCCAGCCAGGGCGCGCACGGCGCGTCAGGTGGTCTGCGCAAGGCGGGCGAACTGGTCGGCGCGGTCCGCGGCCTGGTCCGCGACGTCATCGCCGACGCGGTGGACAACCTGGTCAAGGTCGCCCTCCAGATCGTGGGCACCGGGGGAGTGGCTGCCCCGTGGACGATCCCGCAGATCTCCCAGACCGTGGCCGCCACGGCCGCCCGCATCACCGCGCTGACCTCGAAGCTGCTCGACGCCCTCCGCAGGCTCACCCCGCTGCTCACGCAGACCGGCGACCTGTTCGGCGAGGCGACGACCGCCCTGCGCACCCTGCAGGCCGCCACAGCCCCCACCCCGTCCACCACCCTGGCCGCCGCGGCGCCGCTGCCCCCGCAGGCAACCGAGCCCGGCCAGGCAACCGAGCCCGGCCAGGCGTCCGGCGCACCCCAGACGGCCGCAACCGCAGACCAGCAGTCCGGCATGTCCCAGCCCGGAACGCCCGGCACCAATGGCGACACCCACGGTGGCAGCACCGCCGACAAGCCCGGCGCAGTCCACCCAGGCGTCGCAGACCTGGACACGCCCAGGACTGGCACCGCCTCGCTCGGCACGGCCGAATCCGATGCGTTCCGGCCCGATCCGTTCGGGCCCGGTGCGCCCTTCCCGAACGCCGCCGACACGACCGACCCCAGTGCGGCTTCCATCGCCCCGCAAACCGCCGCAGCCCAGACGGGACCTGTGCAGGCCAGTGGCGCGATGCAGTCCAGCGTTGCCCAGCCCTGGCTCCAGTCCGCTGACCAGCCCCTTGATCAGCCCGTTCCGCAGCAGACAGCCCAAGCCGAAGCGACCCCGGACCTGACGCGGTCGACCGGTGCGACCAGCGTTTGGCCGTCTTCGCCGGTGGAGTCCGTGTGGACCCTGCCCCCGAGCGACCCGCCCGTCACCCAGGCGCGTGCCGACGCCTTCGCCTGGCCCACGCCCCCGGCTGACGCGCCGACCACCGCCTCGGCGGCAGCCGAGACGCAGTGGCCACCGACGAGCGCTCAGCCGCCGAGCTCGACGTCCACGGGCGCGGACGCGTTCGCTTGGCCTCCGGTCCCGGCGGACGGCGTGACCGGCGCAGTCGGGACCCCGGTCGCCGAGGCGGGCTGGCCCCGTGCCGAGGGCACCACGACCACCTCCAGCGCCGACCTCGCCACGGCTCCCCGCGCGGACCTCCCGAACGCCACGCGACCGGAAGGTCCTGCTGGCGTGCCCGCCAGTTCGGGCTCGGACCCCGTTGGCCAGCAGGCAGCGCCCCAGGCGGCTGGCAGCCGTCAGGGGACCACGCACCCCAGTGCTGCCAAGCAGGGCCAGGCGAAGCAGGAGGAAAAGCGGGGCGACCTGCCCGCGTTTGACGCTCCCACGCTGATGAGCAGCACGTCCATGCACAGCGGCATTCAGCCGCCTGCGCCTCCGGGCACCACGACCGGTTCAGCTGCGAGCTTTGAACCAGCCGCGTCCCAGCGCCCGCCGGGTGAACCGCCGACCCTGCGCATCGCGGTTTCCTCGCGCACTACGACCAAGAACGAGACTACTGACCTCGCCACCCCTGGTGGGAGTCCCTCGGTAGCGCCCCTTTCGGGGGAATCTGTCTCGGACGTGCCGGGGACCGATCCTGTTGCTGCCAGTGCGGACAGTTCGGCATCGCCCCTTTCCGGGGTGTCCACCGCAGGTGTTTCTGAAGGGGCCGCGCCCACGGCTCAGATGCCGCGCACGTCTCTGCCGCTGGTGGCGGAGCCCGCAGGTGAGCCGTCTGCCGCGCTTACCGCCCGTGTGTCGCGCTCTGAGCTCCAGTTGGCTGCGGAACCCGACTCCGGCCCAGCCGCCGTCCCGGACAGTCCAGGCCCGGAGCCGTCCGCCCCTGCCGGTCGCACGATCGCCGGCGAGGCTGCCTCGCGGAAGGGCGCCCACGACAACCCGTTCGCCAACCGCCCCACCCACGGCGACCCGATCGACGTCACCACCGGCTGGGTCGTCCTCCCGCAGACCGACGTCGACCTGGCTTCCACCCTCCCGCTGCTGCTCACCCGCACCCACGTGTCGCACTACCGCCTCGGCCGCTCCTTCGGCCCCACCTGGGCCTGCACCGCCGACCAGCGCCTGGAGGTCGACCCCGAGGGCGTCGCGCTCGCGGTCGAGGACGGCACGCTGCTGCTCTACCCCCACCCGGCCGACAACGCCGAGGCGCTCCCCGAGTCGGGCCCCCGCTGGCCGCTGGTGCGCACCGCCACCGGCGGGTACGCCGTGCACCGCGCGGACCGGGACCAGATCCTCCACTTCGCCCCCGGTCCCCACCGGGAGCGGCTCCTCGCCGCCATCACGGACGCGGACGGGCGTTGCGTGCAGTTCCGGCGCGACGAGCGGGGCGCGCTGGTCGAGGTCGCGCACTCCGGCGGGTACCGGGTGCTCGTGGACAGCGAGGACGGGCTGATCACCGCCTACCGGCTCGCGGGCGCGGGCACCGAGGTGCTGCTCGGCGAGTTCCGCTACGACGAGCGGCGCAACCTCGTCGCCGCGGTCAACTCCAGCGGGTTGCCGCTGCGGTTCGAGTACGACGACCTCGGCCGCGTCGCGCGGTACGAGGACCGCAACGGCATGTGGTACCGGTACGCCTACGACGACGAGGACCGGTGCACCGCGGCCGAGGGCGCGGGCGGGTACCTGTCGTGCAGGCTGGAGCACGCTCCCGGACTGACCACGGTCACCGACTCGCTCGGCAACACCACGACGTACCAGGTCAACGAGCGGTACCAGGTGGTGTGCGAGACCGACCCGACCGGCGCGCGCACGGTCAGCGAGTGGGACGCGCACCACCGGCTGCTCTCGCGCACCCGACCGCTCGGGCTCAGGACGGCGTACCGCTACGACGACCGGGGCGATCTCGTCGAGGCCGTTCTGCCCGACGGCTCCCGCGTGCGCACCGAGCACGACAGCACGGGCAGGCCCGTGGTCGTCACCGACCCGGACGGGGCGGTGTGGCGGCGCGAGTACGGGCCCAATGGCGCGCTCATCGCGGTTGTCGACCCTATGGGCGCGCGCACCACCTGCACCTATGACGAGGGCGGTGACCTGGTCGAGGTCACGGACGCGAGCGGGGCCACCACCCACTACGAGGTGAATTCGCTCGGCCTGGTCGAATCGGTCACCGATCCCATGGGCGGCACGACCAGCTACGAGTACGATGAACTCGGCCGCCGCGCTGTCGTCACCGACCCCGCAGGTGGGCGCACCCGGTTCACCTGGACCCCTGAGGGCGGGCTCGCGGGACGCGTCGACCCGGACGGGGCGCGCACCGTCCTGCGCCGCGACGGCGAGGGCAACCTGCGGGAGCACACCGACGCCACGGGCGCGGTGACCACGATCGAGGTGGGGCCGTTCGACCTGCCCGTCGCCGAGGTCCGCCCGGACGGCTCGCGACTGGAGTTCCGCTACGACACCGAGCTGCGCCCGGTCGCCGTCGTCAACGAGCACGGCCAGGAGTGGCGGTACACCTACGACTCCAGGGGCCACCTGGTGTCCGAGGTGGACTTCGACCAGCGCATCACCACCTACGTGTGGGACCAGGCCGGGCGGTTGCACGGGCACGCCAACGAGCGGGGCGAGAGCGTGATGCTCGACCTCGACCCGCGTGACCGCGTCGTCGCCGTGCACACCGCGCAGGGCCGCACCGACCTGGCCTACGACCCGGTCGGCAGGCTGCTGCGCGCGAAGGGGCCCGACGCCGACCTGGTCCTCACCTACGACCCGTGTGGGCGGGTGCTCAGCGAGTCGGTCGACGGCCGGGTGCTGGAGTCGCGGTACGACGTGCTGGGGCGCAGGGTCACGCGGCGGACCCCGTCCGGGGCGTTGAGCGTGTGGGCCTATGACCTGCTGGGCCGTCCCACCGCGTTGCGCGCGGCGGGTCGCACCACGCGGTTCAGCTTCGACGCGGCGGGACGTGAGGTCGAGCGCAGGGTGGACGACGACGTGCTGGTGGCCCAGGTGTGGGACGAGGTGGACCGACTGCGCTCGCAGACCGTGGTCACCGGCCTGCGCTCCACCACGCCCGCCCTGGCCCAGCGCCGCACCTACGGCTACCGGCCGGACGGCAAGCTCGTGTCGGTGTACGACCAGGTCACCGGCGGTCAGGTGCTGGACCTGGACGAGGTCGGCCGAGTGCTGGCCGTGCGCGGCTCCTCGGGCACCGAGGTCTACCAGTACGACCGCACGGGGAACGTCGTCCACGCCCACTGGTCCGGCTCCGAGCCAGGCGCGGGCCCGCGTGAGCACGACCTCATGCGGGTGACGCGAGCGGGCGACCTGGTCTTCACGTACGACGAGGCGGGCCGCACCTCCAGCCGTTCGGTGCAGCGCCCGGACGGCGGCGTGGACACCTGGGAGTTCGAGTGGTCCGCCCAGGACCGCCTGCTGTCGGCACGCACCCCGAACGGCTCCCTGTGGCGCTACGGCTACGACGCCCTCGGCCGCCGGGTGTGGAAGAAGCGCATGGCGGACGACGGCGTGACCCCGGTGGAGCGCGTCGACTTCATGTGGGACGGCGCGGCTCCGGCGGAGCAGTTCACGGGCGCCGAGTCACTGGTGTGGGACCACGCACCGAGCACCGGGCACGTGGTGACCCAGACCGAACGCTCACGGGTGCCTGCCGGTGCGCGGTCCATGCCTCCGCAGGGCGCTGCGGCGCAGCAGGCGACGACCGGTCCCGCTGGGCTCGCAGGGTCTGCGGGTTCTGCGCAGGGACAGCCCAACTACGCCGCCCGTCTTGGCCAAGGCGACCGGAGCGGGCAGGGCAACCAGGTTGAGCGCCCCGAGTTGCGGAGCGAGGGCGATTACTTCGGCCAGGGGAACCACCCCGACCAGGGTGACCGCTCTGGCCAGGAGGACCGCGCTGGCCAGGGCAACCACGTCGACTGGGCTGGGCACGTCGACCGGGCTGGATATGTGGATCAGGCTGGGCACGGTGACCAGGCGGGGCGTGGTGACCTGGCTGGGCATGGTGGCCAGGCTGGGCACGGTGACC
>NZ_JBQGCX010000106.1:0-2613 GCF_052038725.1 Actinosynnema sp. | reverse complement strand
GAACCGCGTCCCCCGCGCGGGCGCCCCGCCCGCGTGCCGGGCGCCCGCGCGAAGCCTCACCCCGTCACGTGCGAGGGCGTGAACTCCACCGGCAGCGACACCAGGGCGCGCACCCACACGGACTGCTGCCAGCGCAGCTCGTCCCGCTCGACGGTCAGCACCGCGTCGGGCAGCCGGTCCAGCAGCACCTCGACCGCCGCGCGCACGATGATCTCCGCGACCTGCGGCGCCGGGTACGGGCAGCGGTGCTCCCCGTGCGAGAACGACATCTGCGCCTGGTTGCCCAGTCCCCCGTCGCCGAAGCCGGGGCGCACCTGCGGGTCGGCGTTCGCCGCCGCCAGCCCGAGGATGATCATGTCCCCGGCCTCGATGCGCTGACCGCCCAGCAGCGTGGCGCGGGTGGCCCAGCGGCCCGCGAAGTTCTGCATCGGCGTCTCGTCCCACAGCACCTCGTTGAGCGCCTGCGGGACGCTGCGCCTGCCGCCGGACAGGGTGACGGCGAACCGCGAGTCGGTCAGCAGCAGCCGCAGGGTGTTGCTGATCCACGTCGACGTCGGCACGTGCGAGGCGGCGATGAGCACCACCAGGTTCGCGACCAGCTCGTCCTCGGTGAGGTCGGCGTGGTGCGCGGCCATCCACGACACGACGTCGTGGCCGGGCGCGGCGGCGCGGTCGCGGGCGATCTCGCGCAGCCGGTCCTCGGTCCGGTCGAACGCCGCGAGCGCGCCGGGACCGCCGGTGATCGACTCCATGAGGTCGGCGGTGAACCCGGCGGCCTCCTCGTCGGACATGCCGAACAGCCGCGCGATGACCAGCGCCGGGATGCGGTCGGCGAACTGGGTCTTCAGGTCCGCCTGGCCGGTCACCGCGAACGCGTCGATCAGCCGGTCCGCGATCTGCTCGACCTGCGCGTTCAGCTCGAACTGGTCCACCGCGCCGATGACGTCGCTGAACACGGCGGACAGCCTGCGGTGCTCCTCCCCCTCCGCGAACATGATCGACTTCTGGTGGCCGATGAACGGCAGCAGCGGCCAGTCCGGCGGGATGCGGTCCCACTGGTTCCAGCGCCGCGAGTCCCTGGCGAACAGCTGGTCGTTGACCAGCACGTGGTGCAGCTCCCGGTAGCCCATGACCAGCCACGCCGGGACGTCGCCCTCCAGCCGCACCTCGGCGACCGGGCCGTGCAGGGCGCGCAGCTCGCGGTAGACCTCGGCGGGGTGCTCGCGGAACCGCACGCCCTCCAGCGCGATGGCCGACCTGGCGTGCGCCGGGCACCCCGGTGGCGGGGGGCCGTGCTGCTGGACGTGCTGGGGCTGCGGCGCCAGCGACTGCTGCTGCGGCGCGAACCTGCCGCGCCGCGCTCTGCGCTCCACCGGGTCGGTCACGCGGGCTCCCCCGAGGTCGTGAGGGCGTAGAGGTGCTGGACGAGGGAGATCAGGACCTGCTTGCTGGAGTCCCGGTCGCGGGCGTCGCAGTCCAGCAGCGGCACGTGCGGCGCGAGGTCCAGCGCGTCCCGGATCTCCTCCAGCGAGTGCTGGTGGCCGCCGAAGTCGTTGCGCGCCACCACGAACGGCGTGCCGTGGTGCTCAAGCCGGTCGATGGCGTACCAGGAGTCGGCGAGCCTGCGGGTGTCCACCAGCACGACCGCGCCGAGCGCGCCCGCGAACAGCTGGTCCCACAGGAACCAGAACCGCTCCTGGCCGGGCGCGCCGAACACGTACAGCACCAGCTCGTCGTTGAGGCTGATCCGGCCGAAGTCGAAGGCCACCGTCGTCGTGGACTTGTCGCGCACGCCGGTGGCGTCGTCCACGCCGACCCCGGCCTGCGTCATGGTCTCCTCGGTGCTCAGCGGCCGGATCTCGCTGACCGAGCGCACCATCGTCGTCTTGCCGACGCCGAACCCGCCCACGACCACGATCTTCAGACCGGTGTGGGCGGTGCTGCGCAGCGGCGCCCGCGGGGCGGGGGCCTCAGAGGTTGTGGAGTCCAACGAGCACCTGCTTCAGCAGTTCGGGATCGGGCAGGACGGGGTGGCGGCGGGACTGGTGGGGCAGGGACGCGGCCCGCTGCTCCTCGGGCGCGGCGACGGCGGGGTGGCGGGCGGTGACCGCGCCCACGTCGAGGAGGTCCTGCAGCAGGATGCGCACGATGCTCACCGGGAGGCGCAGGTGCGCGGAGATCTCCACGACGGCCGTGGGCCGCCTGCACAGCCGCAGGATCCGGACGTGCTCCGACTGCGTCCCGCCCGCCGACGCGCTCTCGGTGACGATGAGCGTGACGATGTCCAGGTCGGTCGCGTCGGCACGGCTGCGCCCGCCGGTGACCGTGTAGAGCCGGTCCGGGTTCTCCCCGTCGAGGGCGCGGCGCGTCATGCCGGGCCGGCGGGGCGCGGGGCCTGGCGCGGCGGTGTGCTCATGTGCTCGCCGAGCTGCTCGACCAGCTCGCTCATGTTGTGGCCGACCTGGCCTGCGTCGGCGTCCTCACCGGCGACGACGGCCAGGTGCGCGCCCTGACCGGCCTCGACGATGAACAGCAGACCGCCGTGGAACTCGGTCATCGACGTGCGCACGCCGCCCGTCCCGTCGCCGAACTCGATCGACGCGCCGTAGGCCA
>NZ_JBQGCX010000105.1:0-1857 GCF_052038725.1 Actinosynnema sp. | reverse complement strand
CGGCGGCCTGACCTTCGAGCCCGCGTGCTCCGGGGGTGACGCGCGCTACCACCTGTACCTGCGGCTGTCGGACGAGGAGATCGCGTTCGCGGGCAGCGATCCCGGCGTGCCGAACCGCCAGGACGGGACGGGCTGGTCGTTCCTGACCGGCCTGTGGGGTTCGGGCGGTCACGCGACCTACGAGGAGTTCCTCCTCTCCGCGCACACCAACGCGGTGCGCGCCGCACGGGCCGGGCTGCTCAACCGCGAGGAGGCCGTGGCGGTCCTGGAGGCGGCGGCGTCCAGCACCCTGGACGGCTCCGGTCCGAGGGCGTCGGCGTTCCTCCCGGACTCGGACGCGGGTCCGGTCCTGCGCGACGGGGTGGTCGAGTGGTCCCTGCCCGGTGACATCGGCGCGCAGGAGCCGCTGCCCGTGCTGCGGGTCGACGTGCTCGGCGAGCGGGCGCCGTCGGGCTGGTACACCAGCGCGCCCGCGTTCAAGGTGAGCACCGTCCAGCCCGCCGACCTGGAAGCCGCGCTCGGCGACGCCGACTGGTCCCCGGTGACGGCGGAGGTCCAGGCCCCCGGCGAGGGCAGGCACGTGCTCCGCGCACGGGCGACCGACCCGCTGGGCCGCGTGGTGCACGCGCGCGCCGAGGTCTCCGTGGACAGCGAGCCCCCGACGCCGAAGTCCAAGGTCAGGTCCCTGGGCCCGAGCAACGTCGAGGTGACCCTGGACGCGACCGACGACGTGTCGGGCGTGGACCGGATCCGCTGGCGCACGGCGGAGACCTTCTGGGGCGTCTACCAGGAGCCGTTCACGAGGGCGCTGCACGACGAACCCCAGGTCCTGGAGTTCACCGCGACGGACCGGGCGGGCAACACCTCGCAGGTCCACCGGGTCGTCCTGCCGCCGCGCCAGGCGTGACGACCGGCCGAGGGCGCGGTTCCCGGTTTCCGGGGGCCGCGCCCTCGGGGTTCTCCCAAGTCGCCGACCACGTCCTACCACCAGCCCTCCCCGCACCGACGAAAGTCGACCCCCACCCCCACCGCCGGTCGGAAGCTCCCCGCCGTCCTTGACCGTGCCCCAACGGCATGGTTTCCACTGGTCCCCGTCGGCGCCACCGCGTCGGCCACGACGAGGGGATCGGTTGATGCGAAGGACGTTGTCGTTGACCGCGGTGCTCACCACCGCGGCGTCGTTGCTGGTCGCGGGGGTGTCCTCGGCTGAACCGGGCGCCGCCGCCACACCCGCCATCGCCTGGGCCGACTGCCCCGAGGACGTCGCCGCCGAGGGCGTCGAGTGCGGCACGCTCCAGGTCCCGCTGGACTACCGCGACCCGCGCGGGCGCAAGACCGAGATCGCCCTGTCCCGCGTCGCGAGCAAGAACCCCGCGCGGCGCAAGGGCGTCCTGCTCACCAACCCCGGCGGCCCGTCCGTCGCGCTCACGTTCCCGGCCCAGCTGCGCGACGTGCTCAAGATGCCGCAGAGCGTCCTCGACGCCTACGACGTCGTCGCCGTCGACCCGCGCGGCGTCGGGAGCAGTTCGCCCGTCAGCTGCGACCTCACCGAGGAGCAGCAGGCGGACGGCAGCAGCCCGCCATACGCGGTCACCCCCGGCTCGGTGGGCGAGCGCGCCGCCGAGGTGGAGCAGATCGCGAAGCAGTGCCTCGCCTCGCCGAGCGCGGAAGCCCTGCCGCACAACACGACCGCGAACGCCGCCCGCGACCTGGACGCCGTCCGCGCCGCGCTCGGCGAGCGCAAGGTCTCCTACCTCGGCGACTCGTACGGCACCTCCCTGGGCGCCGTGTACGCCACGCTGTTCCCGAACCGGGCCGAGCGCGTCGTGATCGACAGCAACCTCGGCGCGCAGGGCT
>NZ_JBQGCX010000104.1:0-3224 GCF_052038725.1 Actinosynnema sp. | reverse complement strand
CGACGCGGGTGAAGGACCCGGTCGTCGGGGCGGCGGGTGGGGGTTGTGGGGGCGTGCGGTGGGGAAACGGGTTGGGGGTGCGGTGGGACCGGAGGGTCCACGAGGGTGATCGTTAGTTGCCCTGCCGCCGTTCCCCCTGTTCAGCAGCTTGATCACACTTCCCCGCCCCCTGCCCGCCGGGAGGGTGCGGGAGGCCGCAGCGTGTGGGCTGGGAACGGGGGTACGTGATGGGGGTGCTGGTCATCGGGAGCGGGTACCTGGGTGGTGCGGTCGCTGGGCGGCTGCGGGCTGGTGGTGTTGACGCTGTGGTGTGCTCGCGGCGGCGGCCTGGGGCGGGGGCTGCTGGTGGGGCGCCTTGGCGGGAGTTGGACGTTCGGGATGGGCGGGCCTGTCGGGAGCTCGTGGCGGAGCTCGCGCCTGAGGGTGTTGTGGTGGTGCACGGGCCGTCCGACATCACCTGGTGCGAGGCGAATCCCGCGCTCGCCCGCGAGGCTCACGTCGGTGGGGCTCGGAACATCGCCGACGCCGTCGAGGGGCGGCACGTGGTGTTGATATCCACCGACAACGTGTTCGACGGGACCCGTGCCAGCAGTGGGGAGTCCGACCCGGTCTCGCCCGCGAACGCCTACGGCGCGGCGAAGCTCGCCGCTGAGCGGACGTTCCTGGAGCGGGGCAGCGCGTTGGCCCTCCGGGTCAGCCTGGTGCACGGGTGGGACCCGGACGGGTTGCGGCCGAACTTCGCCACGACCTGCCTGCGGGCCCTGCGGGACGGGCGGGAGCTGGACGTGCCCGAGGACCACTGGAACACGCCCGTGCACGTGGACGACGTGTCGGCCTGGGTGGTGGCGCTGCTGGCAGCCCGGCGCACCGGGGTGCTGCACCTCGGGGGGCCCGACCGGCTCAGCAGGCTGGAGTGGGCGCGGCGGATCGCCACCGCGCAGGGGTTGGACGCCGGGTTGTTGCGGCCGGTGCGGCGCGCGGACAGCGCGTACGCCTGCCGCCCCGAGAACGCCTGCCTGCACAGCGAGCGCGCGGCGCTGCTGCCCGAGCTGGCCGGGTTGGCGCCGGAAGGGGTGGACGTGAGCGCGCGCCGACTGCCACGGGAGGGCTGACGCGGGGAGGGCGGCCCGGAGCAGGACCAGCTGGAGCAGGACGACCCGAGGAAGTCCGAGCAGTGGAGGACCGTTGACGCAGCAGCACACCGACCCTACCGGCGCAGCGAACCCGGACCCGGAACCGGCGCAGAGCACGGCCCCGGCCCGAAGCGCGGCGCAGGACCCGGCCCGGAACCCGATCCCCACCCCGACCACCCAGGCGGGCGCGCGGGCCACGCCCGACGTCTCCCCCGCCGCCCCCCTCCGCGCCGAGCACCTGTTCCTCGCCAGCAAGCGCGCCGTCGTCACCTACGCGCCCGACGAGTCCGGCGAGCTCCGCGCCTGGCTCGCCCCCGGTGGCACCGGGAACGTCGTCGCCGAGCAGGCCGGGTACCTCGACGTGTCCTGGATCGCCAGCGCCGACACCGACGACGACCACCGCGCGGTCGAGCAGAACCCGGACGGCGCGGTCGTCGAGCTGCCCTCCGGGCGGTCCATCCGGCTGCACCAGATCCGGCACGACCGCCAGGTGTTCCGGGCGGTGCAGGACCTGTTCACCGCCGAGCTCATGTGGGCGGGCAACAACTACGGCTGGGACCGGTGGACCACGCCCACGTTCGACGGGTCCACGCGCGAGGTGTGGGAGCTGTTCGGGCGCTTCACCGAGGACTTCGCCGACGAGCTGCTGCGCCGCTCCGAAGGCGTGGACTCGCCGGTGTTCCTGGTGCACGACTACCAGCTCGTGCGGGTGCCGCAGCACGTGCGGGCGGCGCGGCCGGACGCGCCGATCCTGCTGTTCGTGCACATCCCCTGGCCGTCCGCGGACTACTGGCGGATCATGCCCAAGCAGGTGCGGGTGAGCGTGCTGGAGGGGATGCTCGCCTCCGACGTCATCGGGTTCTTCAGCGCCCGCTGGGTGCGCAACTTCCTGGCCTGCGTAGCCGACCTGCTGCCGGACGCCGAGGTGGAGGGCACGTCCGTGCGCCGGCGCGGGCGCACCACGCGGGTGCTCGCCCAGCCGCTCGGGTACAGCCCGGAGACCGTGCGGCGCCGGGAGTCCGCGCTGCCGCCGGGGATCGCCGAGTGGGCCGGTGACGCGAAGCTCGTGGTGCACTCCGGGCGCACCGACCCGATCAAGAACGGCTGGCGGGCGGTGCGGGCGTTCACCCGCGCCGTGCGGGACAACCCGGAGCTGCGCGGGACGCGGATGCTGGTGCGGATGAACCCCAACCGGCTGTACGTGCCCGCCAACGCCGACTACGTGCGCCGGGTGGAGGAGGAGGTCGAGCGGGCCAACGCCGAGCTGGGCGCGGACACCGTGCGCACGCACTGCGACAACGACGTGAACCACACCTTCGGCTGCTTCGAGCGGGCCGACCTGCTGGTGTTCAACTCCACTGTGGACGGTCAGAACCTGAGCGTGTTCGAGGCCCCGCTGGTGAACCGGCGGGACGCGGACGTGGTGCTGTCGGAGCTGGCGGGCGCCGCGGAGATCCTCGGGCCGGTGTGCCGGGAGGTGAACCCGCAGGACGTCGCCGAGCAGGCCGAGGCGATCGCGGCCGGGCTGCTGGCCCCGCGCGAGGACCGGGCGCGGGCGGCGCAGGTGCGGCGGGACACCGCGCGGCCGTGGACGCTGGAGCGGTGGGTGGACGACCAGCTGGCCAGCCTGGGGCTGCGCTGATGACGGCGCGGGACGCGGTCAGGCAGGGCAGTCAGGCCGCGCACGACGCCGCCTACTACGGCCTCGGCGACGCGCTGCTGGTGCGCGGCGAGGGCGTGCGGGTGTGGGACGAGTCGGGGCGCGAGTACCTGGACTGCGTGTCCGGCACGTTCAACCTCGTGCTGGGGCACAACCACCCCGAGGTGGTGGCGGCGGTCAAGCGGCAGGCCGACGAGCTGGTGTTCGCCAGCTCCTCGTTCCAGACCGCGCCCACCAACCGGGTGCTGGAGCTGCTCGCGGAGCTGGCGCCGGACGGGCTGGACCGGGTCAACCTGCGCAGCGCGGGCGGGTCCACCGCCAACGAGGGCGCCATCAAGATGGCCCAGTGGCACACCGGCAAGCGCGACGTGGTGGTGCCGTTCCGGGGGCACCTCGGCCAGACCATCGCGACCGCCAGCTACAACGGGACC
>NZ_JBQGCX010000103.1:0-6579 GCF_052038725.1 Actinosynnema sp. | reverse complement strand
TGAACAGCAGCGCGGCCCCGTGGTGGACCTGGCGCACGAACAGGCCGCCGCGCACCTCGAAGTTGATGTTCAGCGTCGACTCGAACGCGCGGGACATCTCGATGCCCTGCAGGTTCACGAACGAGCCGTTGTAGGTGACCTCCTGCATGGAGGGGTCGAAGAACAGCGCGAGGTAGGTGCCCGACAGCAGCAGGATGATGAAGCTGTAGAGCGCGATCTCGCCGAGCAGGAACGACCAGTGGGTCGGGAAGACCTTGTTGAGCTGCTTGCGAATCCCGCCCGCCATGTGGAACCGGTCGTCCGCCCACTTGGCGGCGCCCGCCGCCGCGCGGGCGCCGGCGGGTTGCCGCTTCGTCGGCGTCGTGATGCCGCTCATGACTTACGCTCCCAGAACGCCGGACCCACAGCCTCGGTGAAGTCGCTGCGGGCGATCAAGTAACCGTCCTCGTCCACGGTGATCGGGAGCTGAGGCAGGGCGCGGGTGGCCGGGCCGAACCGGGGCTTCCCGTAGTGGAAGACGTCGAACTGCGACTGGTGGCACGGGCACAGCAGCAGACCGGTCTGCTGCTCGTACAGCGAGGTCGGGCAGCCCAGGTGGGTGCAGATCTTCGAGTAGGCGTACAGGTCGCCGTAGTTGAAGTCCTCCTGGCCCGCGCGCTTGGTCACGGCCTGGCCGGGGCGCAGGCGGATCAGCATGACCGGGTTGTCGGCCCGCTTGAGGGCCTGCACCAGCTCGTGCTCGTGGCCGCGCTCGGACTCGCGGAACGGGAAGACGGTCTCGAAACCGCCCGCGTCCAGGTCCTCGGGGCGCACCAGCTCGACGTCGTGGAAGTTGCCGGTGTGGCGGCGCAGGTAGACCTTCTCGCCGTTCTCGGACTTCCACCCGGTGTGCCACAGCGAGTCCTTGGTCTCGCTGTCGGCGTGGGGGTTCTTCACCATGCCGCCGAGGGGGACCGCGAGGACCCCGAGGCCGAACACGCCCGCGCCGAGACCGGCGGTGCGCTTGATCAGCGAACGGCGGCCGAGGGTGCTGCGCGCGCCGACGTCGCCCAGCTCGGCGACGAGGGTCGCGGAGTCCACGGGCGACGAGCCGCCGTCGTGGCGCTGCTGGACCGCCAGCTCCTCGGGGATGAACTTCTTGGTGTACAGCAGCGCGCCGACGCCCAGCGCCAGCACCGACAGGGCCAGCGTGGCACCGATGACCGGCGTATACAGCTGGTACAGCCAGTGGTTCGCGGTGTGCGGCGCCTCGTACTTCCAGGGCCAGAACAGGAACGCGGCCAGGAAGCCGACGCCCGCGAGCGCGGCGATGGCGAACCACAGCGCCACCAGGCGCTCGGCGCGCTTCTCGGCCCTGGTGCCCTTGACGGGCCAGCGCTCCTCGTAGTGGACCAGCTCGACGCCGTCCAGCTCCGTGCCGAGCTTGACCAGCTCGTCCCGGCTCATCTTCGAGAGCTGCGCCTCGTCGGGCAGCCCGTTCGGCTTGTCGCCGCTCATGCCTTGGCTCCGATCCAGAGGGTCACGCCGACGAGCGCGGCGATGCCCACGATGAACGCGATCAGACCCTCTGAAACCGGCCCGAAGCCGCCGAGGGCGGCGCCGCCGGGGTTGTTGTTCCCGTCGGACACCGACTTGATGTAAGCGATGATGTCCTCCTTCTCCTCCGGCGTGAGCTGCCGGTCGGAGAACTTGGGCATGTTCTGCGGGCCCGTGAGCATGGCCGTGTACAGCTGCTCCTCGGTGACCCCGTCGAGCTCGGGTGCGAACTTGCCGGACGACAGCGCCCCGCCGCGACCGGTGAAGTTGTGGCACGCCGCGCAGTTCAGGCGGAAGAGCTCGCCGCCGCGGGCCGGGTCCTCGCCGCGCAGCGCCTCGCCGCGCTTCTCGGGGGTCTCCGGGCCGCCGCCGAACTGCTGGATGTACGCGCCGAGCGCGTCGATCTCCTCGGCGCTGAACTTGACGGGCTTGCGCTGGGCCTGCGCCTCCTGGCGGGCCATGGGCATCCGGCCGGAGGAGACCTGGAAGTACACCGAGGCCTCACCGACGCCGATGAGGCTGGGGCCCCGGTCCTTGACGCCGTCGAGGTTCTGGCCGTGGCACGAGATGCAGGTGTTGTTGTAGAGCTGCTCCCCCAGCCGCACCTGGGCCGGGTCGGACTGCGCCTGCGCGGTCTGCGGCTGCGGCGCGAGCGCGCTGAACAGCAGGCCCGCGCTCAACAGCGCGAACCCCAGCGCGAGCAGGCCGGAGATCCGCCGCCGCAGCTTGGTGCCGCGATTCCGGGCCCTCGTGGTACTGGTGGTGGTCATGTGTGCGGCAACCCTTGCTAGTGAGTTCGGGGTTCTTGGTGTCAGGGCACGAGGTAGATGACGGCGAACAGGCCGATCCAGACCACGTCGACGAAGTGCCAGTAGTAGGACACGACGATCGCGGAAGTCGCCTGGGCGGGCGTGAACTTGCTCAGCTTCGTGCGGATCAGCAGGTAGCCGAACGCGATGAGGCCGCCGATCACGTGCAGGCCGTGGAAGCCGGTGGTCAGGTAGAAGACCGTGCCGTAGGCGCCGCTGGGGATCGTCACCCCCTCGCCGATCAGCGTGGCGTACTCGCCCGCCTGGCCCGCGACGAAGATCGCGCCCAGCAGCACCGTGAGCCCGTACCACCGGCGCAGGCCGAACACGTCGCCGCGCTCGGCGGCGAACACGCCCCACTGGCAGGTGAAGGACGACGCCACCAGGATGGTCGTGAAGAACATCGCGTAGGGGACGTTCAGGTGCACCGGGGGCCACTCGCCCTCGTGCTGGGCTTTCACCGTGAAGAACATGGCGAAGAGACCCGCGAAGAACATGAGCTCACTGGACAGCCAGACGACCGTGCCCACGCTGACCATGTTCGGCCGGTTCAGCGAGTGCACGCGCTGGGTGATTGAGGGCGCTGCCGTTGTCACACGACGCATTATTGCTTGCACGTTTTCGCCTCGCCCATCGGGTCCGGGGCCTTAAGTCATGGTCATCCGGGTCACACACGAGGTGAGGGGCCGCATGGAGTGGTTCGTCCGGTTGCGGAGGCGTTGGTCCGCACGGGGTGCAGTGCCGCTGGAGATCGCCTCACCCGATCTGGTGGTCGTGGTCGAGGCGTTCGACATCGCCGAGGCGGATTCGGCGGCGCTGGCGCGCTCGCCCCGGTGGCGCCCCGACGAGCCCGCCGTGCTCCGCCACCACCTCCACCTGCCCGCTGATCAGGTGGAACGCGCGCGGGAGCTGCTCGCCCCCGACGGGTGGACGCTGCGGGAGGGCGAACCCGCGCACGCGCTGCGCGTGCAGGTGCTCGACGCGCTGCACTGCGCGCAGGAGCGCTCGCGGATGGCGGGCCTGGCCCAGCGCCTGGGGGGCGACTGGATCGGCTGGGACGCCCTCCAGGCCCGGAAGGATCAGCGGGAGGACGCCGGATAGCATCGGACCTCTCGGCCCCGACCCGTCCGGAGGTTCGCGCGATGACTTCGCAGACGACCACAATCCTCGTGTTCAGCCACCGCCCCGAGGTGCGTGAGACGATCATCACGGCCGTCGGGCGGCGTCCCGCGCCCGACCTCGGACGGGTGGAGTACACCGAGGCGGGCACCATCGCCGAGGTCCTCTACGAGCTGGACAACGCCAGGGCCGACCTGGTGATCCTGGACGGCGAGGCCCAGCCCACCGGCGGCATGGGGCTGTCCCGGCAGCTCAAGAACGAGATCACCGACTGCCCGCCCGTGGTGGTCGCGGTGCGCCGCAAGGACGACCGGTGGCTGGCGACGTGGTCGCAGGCCGACGCGGTCCTGGTGCACCCGCTCGACCCGCTGGCAGCCGCCGAGACCGTGGCCGAGGTGCTGCGCTCGCTGGCGCTGCCCGCCGTGCGCGGCTGATCGCCGTGGCCGACCGCACCTGGCCGCTGCTGCTCACCCGGCTGCTCGACGGGGTCGACCTCACCGAGGACGACACCGGGTGGGCGATGGACCGCATCATGTCCGGCGAGGCCACCACCGCGCAGGTGGCGGCGTTCGCGGTGGCGCTGCGGGCCAAGGGCGAGACGCCCGAGGAGGTCGACGGGCTGGCCTCGGCGATGCTCGGGCACGCCCGCAGGTTCAGCGTCGAGGGCAGGGCGGCCGACATCGTCGGGACCGGCGGCGACAGCTCCGGCTCGGTGAACATCTCCACCATGGCCACGATCGTGGCCGCCGCCGCCGGGGTCCCGGTGGTCAAGCACGGCAACCGGGCCGCGTCCTCGCAGTGCGGCACGGCCGACGTGCTGGAGGCGCTGGGCGTCGCGATCGACCTGCCCCCGGAGGGCGTGGCGGCGACCGTGGCCGAGCTGGGCGTGGGCTTCTGCTTCGCGCCGGTGTTCCACCCGGCGTTCCGGCACACCTCGGCGCCCCGGCGCGAGATCGGCATCCCGACCTCGTTCAACCTGCTCGGGCCGCTGACCAACCCGGCGCAGCCGTCGGTGGGCCTGATCGGCTGCGCGCGGGCGAACGCGGCGCCGCTGCTGGCCGGGGTGTTCGCCCGGCGCGGCACGACGGCGCTGGTCGTGCGCGGTGACGACGGCCTGGACGAGATCACCACGACGACGACGACCGCGGTCTGGGTCGTCGAGGGCGGGGTGGTCCGGGAGGACCGGATCGACCCGTCCGGCCTGGGCATCGCGCCCGCGCTGCCGCAGGACCTGCGCGGCGGGGACGCCTCGGTGAACGCCGAGGTCGTGCGGCAGCTGGTGGCGGGCAAGCCGGGCGCGGTGCGGGACGCGGTGCTGCTCAACGCGGCGGGCGCGATCGCGGCGCACGCCGGGTTGTCCGGCGAGCTGGCCCCCGCGCTGACCTCGGGTCTGGCGCGCGCGGCGGAGGCCGTGGACAGCGGGGCGGCGGCCGAGCTGCTGCGGCGCTGGGCGGAGCGGTCGACCGAGCTGAAGGCGCGGCTGGGCTGAGAGCGCGGCTGGGCTGAAGGAACGGCCGGGCCGGGAAGGACTCCGGACCGGAGGCAGGGCGGCGGGGCTCCCACGGGGGCTCAGAGCCGCCCTGCGGCGTTTTCGGGGCGTGACGGGCCCCTACGGGCGTGTGGACGTGCCGAGCGGCGTGCGGGGCGCGTGAGCCGTCGCTGAGGGTTGTCGACGGCGGACGCCGTCGGGAACGCCGCGCACCGCCCCGCGCGCGTCCCGCCCGGTCAGCGGCCCCGGCTGGTCGCCGAGCGCGAGCGGCGACCCCGACAAAACCGTCACCGTGGGTCGCAGCAGGTCCCCCGTCAGCACCAAACTAAACTCCCCCAGCGACCACCAAGAGTGATAACTCTGCGGCGTCCGGGTGGTCCGATGCGCTCGATCAGTGGGCTGAACCACACATTCGCCGGGCCGCAACAACAGGGAGTCATGCTGTTTCCATGCTGTACACGGTGATTAAGCGGGTCGTGCTCCCCCTGGCCCGCGCGGTGTACCGGCCGAAGGTCGAGGGGCTGGAGAACCTCCCCCGCACCGGAGCCGTGATCCTCGCCCCGAACCACCTGTCGTTCATCGACAGCATCCTGATCCCGATGGTGGCGCCCCGGCGGGTGTCCTTCCTCGCGAAGGCCGAGTACTTCGAGGGCGCCGGGCTCAAGGGCTGGCTTAGCAAGAGCCTCTTCAGCTCCCTGGGGCACGTCCCGGTCAAGCGCGGCTCCGGCCGCGCGGCGCGGGCCTCCCTGGACACGGCGGCCGAGATCCTGGCGGGCGGCAACGCGTTCGCCATCTACCCCGAGGGCACCCGCTCCCTGGACGGGAGGCTGCACCGGGGCCGCACGGGCGTGGCGCGGATGGCGCTGGAGTCCGACGTGCCGGTGGTCCCGGTGGGCATCATCGGCACCGACCAGGTCCAGCCGGTCGGGCGCAAGCTGCCCAGGATCCGCCCGGTGACGATCCGCTTCGGCGCGCCGCTGGACTTCTCCCGCTACGCCGGGATGCAGGACTCGCTGCCGGTGCTGCGCTCGGTCACCGACGAGATCGTGTACCGCATCCTGGAGCTGTCCGAGCAGGAGTACGTGGACCGCTACCAGGCGTCCGGCGGTCAGACCCCCGGCGGTCAGGCGCCCGGCGGTCAGGCCGCCGCCTAGGACGTCCGACGGGGAGCAGCGCCGCTCCCCCGCAGGTCCCCCCGTTCGCCAGGAACCCGCCGCTCCGACCGCCGGAACCGCCGGTCGGGCGCACGCGGGACGTCCGCGCGCCGGTGATCACCCGGTGATCACCCACCGCCGCGGGCGCGCCGATCACCGCGGCATTTCCCCCGCCGCGCGCCGGGGTGTTTTCCGCTCACCGGGAGGAGCTTCGCCCGCGAGTCCCCCGGAGCCTGTTTTCCCGCGCGCCGGAGCGGACTCGCCGAGGATTGTCCAGGGACCTTTTCCTCTACCCCGACACCCCCTCCCGCGCTCCCCGCAAGATCATTCCCGCGTGCTTTTCCCGTGCGCCGCAGACGGATTCCCGACCGGCTGGCCCAGGCCGGGCGCGCTGCCCGGAAAAGGCAGAAGGCCCCGCCACCCGGAGGTGGCGGGGCCTTCAGCGCGCGGGGCTCAGTCGTGCGCGGGACCG
>NZ_JBQGCX010000102.1:0-4930 GCF_052038725.1 Actinosynnema sp. | reverse complement strand
AGCTGCCAGGTCGTCGAGACGTCGTCGACGTCCCGGGTGCGGCGGCTCGGCACGATGGCGATGTCGTCCAGGTGGTAGCCGCGCTGCGCGGTCTTGCCCAGCCCGATCTCGACCACGTCACGCATGGGGACTCCAGATGTCTTCGGGGGTGGAGGGGGTGATCAGCGGGTGTGGTAGTTGGGCGCCTCGACGGTCATCTGGATGTCGTGCGGGTGGCTCTCCTTGAGCCCGGCCGCCGTGATCCGCACCAGCTGCGCGTCCTGCAGCTGCGGGATCGACTGGGAGCCGGTGTAGCCCATCGCCGCCCGCAGACCGCCCGCGAGCTGGTGCACCACCTGCGACAGCGGGCCCCGGAAGGGGGTCCGGCCCTCGATGCCCTCGGGGACGAGCTTGTCCTCGGACAGCACGTCGTCCTGGAAGTACCGGTCCTTCGAGTAGGACTTGCCCTCGCCGCGACCGCGCAGCGCGGCCAGCGAGCCCATGCCCCGGTAGGTCTTGAACTGCTTGCCGTTGACCAGCACGAGCTCGCCGGGCGACTCGGCGGTGCCCGCGAGCAGGCTGCCGAGCATGACCGCGCTGGCGCCCGCCGCGATGGCCTTGGCGATGTCGCCGGAGTACTGGATGCCGCCGTCGCCGATGACCGGGACGCCCGCCGGGCGGCACGCGAGCGACGCCTCGTAGATGGCGGTGATCTGCGGCACGCCCACGCCCGCGACGACGCGGGTGGTGCAGATGGAGCCGGGGCCGACGCCGACCTTCACGCCGTCCGCGCCCGCGTCGACCAGCGCCTGCGCGCCCGCGCGGGTGGCGACGTTGCCGCCGACGATGTCGACCGCCTCGCCGACCTCCTTCTTGATCCGCGCGACCATCTCCAGCACGTTGCGCTGGTGGCCGTGCGCGGTGTCGACCATGATCGCGTCGACGCCCGCGTCGGCCAGGGCCATCGCGCGGGTGAAGCTGTCCTCGCCGACGCCCACGGCGGCGGCGCACAGCAGCCTGCCGTCGGGGTCCTTGGAGGCGTTCGGGTACTGCTCGGTCTTGACGAAGTCCTTGACCGTGATGAGCCCGCGCAGCTTGTTGTCGCCGTCGACGATCGGCAGCTTCTCGATCTTGTGGCGGCGCAGCAGGCCCAGCGCGGCCTCGGCCGACACGCCCACCTGGGCGGTGATCAGCGGGCCCTTGGTCATGACCTCGGCGACCTTGCGGCTGTAGTCGACCTCGAACCGGATGTCCCGGTTGGTGATGATGCCGACGAGCTTGCCCGCCTCGTCCGTGACCGGGACGCCGGAGATGCGGTAGCGGGCGCACAGGTCGTCGACGTGCTTGATCGTGTCGCCGGGGGAGCAGGTCACCGGGTCGCTGACCATGCCCGCCTCGGAGCGCTTCACGGTCTCGACCTGCCGGGCCTGCTCCTCGACGGAGAGGTTGCGGTGCAGCACGCCGATGCCGCCCTGCCGGGCCATCGCGATGGCCATGCGGCCCTCGGTGACGGTGTCCATGGCCGCGGAGGCCAGTGGCACGCGAAGGACGATGTTCCTCGACAGACGGGTGCTGGTGTCGACCCCGCTCGGCACGATCTCCGACTGGGCGGGCAGCAGCAGTACGTCGTCGAAGGTCAGTCCCAGCATGGCGAACTTGCTCGGGACACCGTCAGCGTTCAGCTCGCTGGTCATGGCTGCTGGCTTGCCTTCCGTCGTGCGCTGAGTCCCGCCGCCCGAGGAGTGGGTTTTCCGCAGGCGGCGACGGGTTCGACCCATGGTATCCGGACCGGTGGGGCGGTCGGCCCGGTACCGTGCGTGGTCGTGCCGCACGACGCTTTGCCACCAGACCCGTTCGCGGGAGACCCGGAGGACCCGGCGCGGTCCCTGGGCGACCCGGCCGAGGAGCACGACCACCCGCCGATGGACGACGCCGAGCGCGCCGAGCTGGTGGGCGACCTGAGCGACCTCGCGGTCTACCAGGCGCTGCTCGAACCCAAGGGGGTGCGCGGCATCGTGGTCGACTGCGGCGAGTGCGACGAGCCGCACTACCACGACTGGGCGCTGCTGCGGTCGAGCCTGGAGCAGCTGCTGGCGGACGGCCGGATGCGCCCGCACGAGCCCGCCTACGACCCGGACCCGGCGGACTACGTGAGCTGGGAGTACTGCCGCGGGTACGCCGAGGGGGCGACCGCGTCGGAGAGCGCCCGCTGCCCCCGGCCGGGCCGGTGCGGCGGGCCTGCCGACCCGCGCGCGCCACGTGCCGCGCGGACGTCCCCGAGAACGCCCGGAGCCCGCTTCCCCGAGGGGGAGGCGGGCTCCGGTGGTTCCGGCCGCGGGGCGGTCCGGGGAGGGCTACGGGGTCGCCTGCTCCTTGGCGGACGACTGCTCCCCGTTGCGCTCGCTGGAGGTCGCGTTGCCGCCGTTCGGGTCGCTCGCGGGCGGCGGGGCGGGCTGCGTCTCGCCGGACGGGCTGGGCGGCTCGGTCGTCGTGCTGGACGACGGCGGCGGGCTGGGTGTGCTGGACGTCACGGGCTGCGTGGTCGGCAGCGGGTCCGGGGTGGACGTCGGCGCCTGCGCGGTCGTGCCGGGGTTCGGCGGCACGACGGCCGACGAGGACGACGGCGCGGGGCCCGTGCTGGTGAGGCGGTCCATGAGCGAGGAGTGGGTCTGGACCAGCTCCTCCTTGCCGTCGGACGCCAGGATGGACGGCAGGTGCGCGCCCGCGTTGGCGAGCGCGGCGCGGGCGTCGACCAGGTTGCCCAGGCGCAGCGCGGCGCGGGCGGTGTCCAGGTCGGACTTCACGGTCACGGCGGCCTCGACGGACTTCGCGTGATCGGAGTACAGGACCCTGGTCAGGCCCCAGAGGGAGTCGCCGGGGAGCGCGTCGCGGGCGACCAGGCTGACCCCGGTGAAGGCGATCGCCACGATCGCCGCGGCGCTGGCCAGCGGGATCAGGAAGCGGTGCCTGCTCGGCGGGGAGGGTCGCGCGGCGGCGATCGTCGCCACGGCTGTGTCGGTGTCCACGAGCTCACCCACCGGACTGCTGTCGACCTCGTCCCGCCAGGCCATGAGCAGCGCGTTCAACTCGTCGTCGACGAGCGAGTCCGGCCGATCGCCGTCCCGCCCGCCGAGCGCGTCGAGGAGCGCGTCGTCGGCTCGGATGCCTGCCAGGTCGTCGCCCGGTTCGACCACCGGATCGTCAGGGGTGAGCGGGGTTCTCTCGTCCTGTCCGCGCACGACTTCTCCGTTGCCCTTCTCGTGCTGGTCGGCCACTCAGACCACCTCCTCCGCAGCGAGTGCTTTGCGGAGGCGTGCGAGGGCGCGGTGCTGCGCCACCCGTACCGCGCCCGGCGTGGAACCGACCGCGGTCGCGGTCTCCTCGGCCGACAGGCCGACCACCACGCGAAGCAGCAGGATCTCCCGCTGCTTCTCCGGCAGGATCTTCAGCAGTTGCGCCATCCGCCCCGACAGCTCGCCCTGCATGGCCCGCTGCTCGGGGCCCGCCTCCGTCTCCGGGGCGTCGGGGACCTCGGGGACCGGTTCGGACCGGTTCCTGGCGGCCGACCGGTGCGCGTCGGCCACCTTGTGGGCGGCGATCCCGTAGACGAAAGCGAGGAAAGGCCGTCCCTGGTCCCGATAGCTGGGCAACGCCGTCAGCACGGCGAGACACACCTCCTGGGCCACGTCGTCCGCCGAGGCGAACGACCTCTCCTGCCTGCCGACACGGGCGCGGCAGTACCGCACCACGAGGGGCCGGATCGACGCCAGCAGTCGCTCGATCGCGTGGCGGTCGCCATCGACGGCTGCGCCCACTTCGGCGTCCAGTCCGTCCCCCAAGTTGGTCATCGCAGACAACAGCCCTGGTGTTACGAGTAGGCGTACCGACAACGAACAGCACGGACGCACGCGTCGCCCGTACCGGTGAGGCCCTACCGTACCGCTCCGACGTCCGAATGGTCGACAACAGGGGTACGAACAGTGGCCTGCTCCCGCTGAACCGCGCCGGGCGCCCCGACGGGGCCCGGAAGCCCCTGGTGGGGCTCCCCGGCGGACCGGGTGGAGCCGCCGGGCGGACCGGGCCCGGTCTCCCGAGCGCGGGTCACCCGAACCAGGCCACGCGGACCCGGCGGCACGTCCCCGGACCCGGTCGCCAGAGCTCCCGGACACCCGGACCTCGTCGCCGAGGCGGGTCACCGGAGACCCGGTCGCCCGACCCCGTCACCGAGACGGGCCGCCCGGACCCCGGCCGTTCCCACCCCATCGCTGAGGTGAGCCGTCCGAGGCCCGACCGCCCCACCCCATCGCTGGAGTGGGTCACCCAGAGCTCGGCCCCACCCCATGGCCGGGGTGAGTTGCCCGAGGCCCAGCCGCCCGACCCCGTCACCGAGATGGGCCGCCCAGATCCCGGCCGTTCCCACCCCATCGCTGAGGTGAGCTGTCCGAGTCCCAGCCGCCCCACCCCATCGCTGAAGTGGGTCGCCCAAGTCTCGGCCGCCCCACCCCGTCGTCGAGGTGAGGCGCCCGAGCCGGGTGGTCCGGGGTGGGCGGGGCCGGTTCCGGTCGTGCCGGTCCCGGTTGCCCTCCACCCGGTGGTCCGGTGGCGCTGTCGCCCGGTGGCGCGATCCCCCGACGGCGCGGTTGCCCGGCGGTCCGGGACGCCTGCCGCCTCCGCCCCGGCTGCGCGCGGGCTTCAGCGGTCGACGTCCCCGGTGCCTGGCGGTCACCCCGCCGTGCTCCGGGGCCGCCGGTCGGGGCCGCGAGCCGGTTCACCGGATCGCGGTTCCCGGACCGAGGGAACCCGGAACGGGTGGCATCACCGGAACGAGCGACGGGGTTCAGGTCCCACCGGTCGTTCCCAGGTGTGCCGGGCCGCGCGACCGGGTAGTCCGGTGGCGGCCGAGAGGCGGGGTGCGTCGTGGGGGGGGGGGGGGGGGGGGGGGGCCGCCCCC
>NZ_JBQGCX010000101.1:0-1577 GCF_052038725.1 Actinosynnema sp. | reverse complement strand
GGGGACCCGGAGGCCCTGCCCCGCCTGCTCGGCGCGCGGGTCGAGCTGGTGGTGTGCGCGACCGCGTTCGACTCGGCCGTCGCGGAGGACGTCGTGCTGCGCCGCCGCGCCGCCGGGATGCCCGCGCGGTGCCTGGCCTGGGGACCGTGGGAGGCCGAGACCGCGCAGGCCCGGCCGGGGCTGGCCGTGCTGCCGCTGCGGGACGGGCTGGCCGCGTTCGACGCCGCGCTCGGCGCCGACGAGCCGGTCGTCTCGGTGCTGCGCCCCGACCCCGACCTGGTCGCCGGGGACGTGCCCGCGCCGCTGCGCGACCTGCTGCACGTGGTCGCCGCCGAACCCGAGCCGGTCCGGGTGGCCGAGCTGCGGGCGAGCCTGGCCGGTCGCGGGGAGCGGGAGCGCAGGCGGCGGCTGCTCGACCTGGTGCGCGCCGAGACCGCGGCCCTGCGGCCCGCCGAGTTCGTGGTCGACGGGCACGAGCGCGGCTTCGCCGAACTCGGCTTCACCTCCGCCACCTCGGTCGCCCTGCGCAACCGGCTCACCGCCGCGACCGGGCTCGCGCTGCCCGCGACCGCCGCGTTCGAGCACCCCACCCCGACCGCGCTCGCCGCCCTGCTGCACGACGAGCTGTTCGGCGCGTCGCGGGTCCCGGTCGCGCCCGCGCGCGCCGTCGAGCGCTCGGGCGAGCCGATCGCGGTCGTCGCCGCCGGGTGCAGGCGGCCCGGCGGCGTCGCCTCCCCCGAGGACCTGTGGGAGGTCGTGCGCTCCGGCGCGGACGTGGTGTCGCCGTTCCCGGGCGACCGGGGCTGGGACCTGGACGCGCTGCGCGGCGCCTGCGCGGGCGGCGGGTTCCTGGCCGACGCCGCCCTGTTCGACGCCGCCCTGTTCGGGGTGCACCCGCGCGAGGCCCTCGCGATGGACCCGCAGCAGCGGCTGCTGCTCGAAGTCGCGTGGGAGGTGTTCGAGCGCGCCGGGATCGACCCGCGCTCGGTGGCGGGCGACGGGACCGGCGTGTTCGCCGGGCTGATGGGCCACGACTACGGGTCGCGGCCGGGGCTGGACCGGCAGCTCGTGGAGGGCTACCTGAGCACCGGCAACGCGGGCAGCGTCGCCTCCGGGCGGATCGCCTACGCGTTCGGGCTCACCGGGCCCGCGCTCACCGTGGACACCGCCTGCTCGTCGTCGCTGGTGGCGGTGCACCTGGCCGTGCAGTCGCTGCGGCGCGGCGAGTGCTCGATGGCGCTGGCGGGCGGCGCGACGGTCATGGCCACGCCCGCCGACTTCGTCGAGTTCGCCCGGCAGGGCGCGCTGGCCCCGGACGGCCGCTGCAAGCCGTTCTCGGCGTCGGCGGACGGGACGGCGTGGTCCGAGGGCGCGGGGTTGGTGCTGCTGGAGCGGCTGTCGGACGCGCGGCGCAACGGGCGCCGGGTGCTGGCGGTGATCCGGGGCAGCGCGGTGAACTCGGACGGGGCGTCGAACGGGTTGACGGCGCCGAGCGGTGCGGCGCAGCAGCGGGTGATCCGGGCGGCGCTCGCGGACGCAGGTCTGTCCACTTCGGACATCGATGCGGTGGAGGCGCA
>NZ_JBQGCX010000100.1:0-9280 GCF_052038725.1 Actinosynnema sp. | reverse complement strand
GCGCCGCGGGCGGCGGTGGTTTGCCCCCCCGGGGCGGGGGTGCGCACCTCCCTGTTTATTGTGTCACGCCCCGGGGGGTTCCCCCCACGGGAGTGATGGGCAGCAGAGCGGCGGGCGCGGTGGGCGGCACCACGGGGTGGCGGGGCGCGATCGGGCGCACCGGCCGGTAGACCTCCCCCAGCGGCGGGCGCGGGTCCGGCTCGCCCTTGTTCGGCCACAGCGACATCGCCCGCTCCGCCATGGCCGTGATGGTCAGCGACGGGTTGACGCCCAGGTTCGCCGGGATGGTCGAGCCGTCGACCACGTGCAGGCCCTCGTGCCCGAACACCCGGTGGTAGGCGTCGACCACGCCGCTCTCGGGCGACGCGCCGATGCCGCAGCCGCCGATGAAGTGGCCGGTCAGGGGCACGTCGAAGAAGTCCGTCCAGGCCCCGCCGGGGATGCCGCCGATCTTCTCCGCCACCCGCCGGGTGAGCTCGTGCCCGACCGGGTTCCACACCTCGTTCCGCTCCCCCTCCCCCGGCCCCGAGGTCAGGCCCCGCCCGAACGGGCCGCGCCTGCCCCTGGTGGTGAGGGAGGTGTCGGTGTTCTGCATGAACAGCAGCGCCACGGACCGCTCCGACCAGCGCCTGGGGTTGAGCAGCCGGGGCAGGTCGCGGCGCTGCTCGACGAGCCGGTCGACCCCGCTGCGCCAGCGCGCCCTGCCGGGCTCCGGGTCGGCGAGCACGGTCATGAGCAGGCCCATGATGTTGCTGCCGCGCCCGTAGCGGACCGGTTCCACGTGGGTCCTCGGGTCCGGGTGCACCGAGGAGGTGATCGCGACGCCGCGCGAGTAGTCGACGTCGTCGGTGCGGGCCTTGACCGCGAGCACGGCCTCGGCGTTGGTGCGGGAGAGCACGCCCAGGCGCGCGGAGATCCCCGGCAGCACGCCCCGGTCGCGCAGCGAGTGCAGCAGCCGCTGGGTGCCCATCGCGGCGGCGGAGAACACCACCTGGCCCGCGGTGAGCACCTCGGTGCGCCACGGCCTGCCGGTGCGGGGGGCGCGCACCTCGTCGCCGCCCGCGACCGGGCGCACGTCGGTGACCGGGGTCTGCGGGCGCCCGGTCGCGCCCGCGCGCTCGGCCAGGTGCAGGTAGTTCTTGGTCAGCGTGTTCTTGGCGTTGTGCCTGCACCCGGTCATGCACTCGCCGCAGTGCGCGCACCCGGCGCGCTCAGGCCCGACGCCGCCGAAGAACGGGTCGGCCACCCGCTGGCCGGGGCGCTCGGCGAAGAACACGCCGACGCGGGAGCGGTGGTAGGTCGAGCCGACGCCGAGGTCGTCGGCGACCGCGCGCAGCACCCGGTCCGCCGGGGTGGTCAGCGGGTTCTCCACGACCCCGAGCATCCGCTCCGCCTGGTCGTACCAGCGGCCCAGCTCGGCCTTCCAGTCGGCGGTGCCGCTCCAGGCGGGCGCGGTGAAGAAGTGCTCGCCGGGCCGGTAGAGGGTGTTGGCGTAGACGAGCGAGCCGCCGCCGACGCCCGCGCCGCTGAGCACGAGCACGTCGCGCAGCAGGTCGATCCGCTGGATGCCGTAGCAGCCGACGGCCGGGGCGAACAGGTAGTCGCGCAGCCGCCAGGAGGTGCGGGCGAACTCGTGGTCGGCGAACCGGCGGCCCGCCTCCAGGACGCCGACGCGGTAGCCCTTCTCGGTCAGGCGCAGCGCGCTGACCGCGCCGCCGAACCCGGAGCCGATCACCAGGACGTCGTAGTCGGGCACGGTGCTCCTCCAGCGTGGTCGGGGGTCCGGGGCGGGGACTGGGGTCCGGGTCGGGGTTCAGGGGCGGGTGAAGCGGAAGTGCCTCGGGTCGGGGCGCGCCGTCCTGCGCCGGTACTCCCAGACCTGGCCGGGCCAGTTGCTCACGATCCGCCCGCCCTCGACCCGGTACCAGCTGCGGCAGCGCGCCCAGGCGGTGCGGCCGAGCCGGTCCTGCACCTCGCGGTCGAACGCGTCCGCGACCTCGGGGCGCACCTCGGCGCCGGTCAGGCCGTGCGCGCGCATCCGCTCCAGCAGCGCGGTGACGTACCCGACCTGCGGCTCGATCATCTGCAGGATCGAGTTGCCGCCGAGGTTGGTGTTGGGGCCGTAGAGCACGAACAGGTTCGGGAAGCCGGGGACGGTCAGGCCGAGGTGGGCGCGGGCCCCGTCGCGCCAGCGGTCGGCCAGCTCCGCGCCGTCGCGGCCCCTGATCCGCATCGGGGCGAGGAACTCGGTGGCGGCGAACCCGGTGCCGTGCACGACCACGTCGACCGGGTGCTCGACGCCGTCGGCCGAGCGCAGCCCGCGCGGGGTGAACGCGATGGCGGGCGAGGTCACGAGGTCGACGTTGTCGCTGGTCAGCGCCGGGTACCAGGTGTTGGAGAACAGCACGCGCCGGCAGCCCACCGGGTGGTCGGGGACGAGGGCGGCGCGCAGCGCGGGGTCGGGGACCTGGCGGCGCAGGTGCAGGTGGAACGCGGCCTCGACCGCCTTGCCGAACGCGGGCACGGCGGTGATCGCGGCGGTGAGGAACTCCCCCGCCACCCACGTGGTGGCCCGGCCCACGGCCCTGGCGGGCGGGAACGCGCGGTGGAGGGCGGTGCGGCGGCGGGTGTAGGCGCGGTCGGGCTTGGGGATGACGTGCGGCGGGGTGCGCTGGAAGACGGTCACCCTGGCGGCGACCTCGCGGATCTCCGGCACGAACTGGATCGCGCTCGCCCCGGTGCCGACGACGGCCACGCGCAGCCCGGTGAGGTCCAGGTCGTGGTCCCAGCGGGAGCTGTGGAAGACCCGGCCGGGGAAGTCGGCGGCGCCGGGCAGGTCGGGGACGGCCGGTCGGGACAGCTGGCCGACGGCGGTGACCAGGAACCGCGCGACGTGCTCGCGCCCGTCGGCCAGGGTGACCCGCCAGCGGGCGGCGGGCTCGTCGTAGTCGGCGGAGACGACCTCGGCGCCGAACCGCACGCGCGGCAGCACGCCGGTCTCGGCGGCGACCCGCCGCAGGTAGGCGTGGATGTCGGCCTGGCCGGAGTAGCGGCGCGGCCAGCCCGGTTCGGGGGCGAAGGAGAACGAGTAGAGCGAGGAGGGCACGTCGCAGGCCGCGCCGGGGTAGGTGTTGTCCCGCCACACCCCGCCCACGTCCCGCGCCTTCTCCAGCACCAGCGCGCTGAACCCGGCGCGCAGCGCGGAGGCTGCCATGCCGATCCCGGCGAAGCCCGCGCCGATCACCACCACGTCGACCCCGTTGTCCACGTGCCGAGGCTAGGCCGGGAGCACCCCATCGGCCCAAGACAATCGGGGCCGCGGAATCCACAATTCCGGCCATGCCCCCTCTCGCCGACCCGGCCGTGCGGCACTGGGACTTCCCGCGCGGCGTCGCGGGCGTGGCGCTGCTGGTGCGGTTCGGGGTCGAGCGCGGGCTCGCCGAGACCGACCAGCTGGCGGGCACCGGGCTGGTGGCGGCGGACCTGGTCGCCCCGGACGGGGAGGTCAGCGCGCACCAGGAGCTGCGGGTGGTGCGGGCGCTCGCGGAGGCGCTGCCCGACGCGGGCGTCGAGCTGGGCGGGCGGTACCACGCGACCACGTTCGGGGTGCTCGGGTTCGCGTTCCTGAGCAGCCGGAGCGTGCGGGACGCGGTGGACGTGGCGCTGCGGTTCCTGGACCTGAGCTTCGCGTTCTGCATCCCGAGCGCGTCGGTGTCGGACGGGCTGGTGCGGGTGCTGCTGGACCCCACCGGGCTGCCGGACCCGGTGGGGCGGTTCCTGGCCGAGCGGGACCTGGCGGCGGTGCACTCGGTGATCGGCGAGCTGCTGCCGGGCGGGTTGCCGCTGCGGTCGGTGGTGTTCGGGTTCCCGGAGCCGGGCGGGGTGGCCGTCCACGAGCGGGCGTTCGGGCTGCGGCCGGTGTTCGGGGCGCCGGTGACGGCGGCGGTGTACGACGCGGGCCTGCTGGACCGGCCGCTGCCGCAGGCCGACCCGCACACCGTGGCGGCGTGCGAGGCGCAGTGCCGCAGGCTGGTGGCGCGGCGGCTCGAGCGCGGCGGGATCTCGCACGAGGTGCGGGAGCGGCTGGCCGGGCCGGGCGCGCTGGACGGCGGCATGGACCGGGTGGCGCGGGAGCTGTCGGTGAGCACCCGGACGCTGCGGCGCAGGCTCGCCGGGGCGGGCACGAGCTACCGGGAGCTGCTGGACGAGGTGCGGGAGGCGCTGGCCGAGCGGTTGCTGCGGGGCGGTGCGCTGTCGGTGGAGGAGGCGGCGCGGCGGCTCGGGTACGCGGAGGCGTCGAGCTTCATCCACGCGTTCAAGCGGTGGAAGGGCGTGACGCCCGCGACGTGGCGCGGGGGCGGCGATCAGCCGAGCAGCAGCAGGCCCGCCGAGTAGATCCCGCCGCCGCCGAGCACGCCCAGCACCGCGCCGCCGCACACCTGGCCGGTGGTGTGGTCGCCCAGCTCGACCCGCGACCAGGCCACCAGCGCGGACGCCGACCACAGCAGCGCCCACCACGGGCCGCTCTGGATGGCCAGGATCGCGATCGCGCCGAACGCGACGCCCGAGTGCACCGAGATCTTCCAGCCGCGCCCGCCGGGGGCGAGGGTGATCGCGGTGGTGACGACCAGCGTGCTGAACATGGCCGCCGCGAGCGCGATCATCTCGTGCGGCGCGTCCGCGAGCGCGAGGGCCGCGATGCCGACGCCCACCGACCCGACGCAGGTCAGCAGCGGCACGAGGCGGTCCTCGCGGCGGGTGACGTGGTGGTTGTCCCAGCGGCCCCTGCGCGCGCCGTGCACGATCACCGCCATCGGGATCACCGCGCCGAACACGGCGACGACCGCGCCCCACACCAGCGCGCCGAACGCGGTGCCGGTGGCGCTCCAGCCGATCGCGGCGGGCAGCCACACCACCCACACCCAGGGCGCGAGCACCTCGGTGACGAGCTTGGCGAACCGCCGCGGCGGGGTCGGGGAAGCGGGCTGCACGGGGGTCCTTCCGGTGGGCGCGCGGACCACCCCCGAGGGGGAGGATCACCGGGGGCGCCGGGGAATTTCACCACCCTGAACCGTCCTTGTCGGCGCCGCCCCCGCCTCGCTACGGTCGGCGGACCAGTCGTGCCTCCCGGAACACGCCTGTCCGCCGCCGCCGACCCCTCCACCACCGTGGATCGAGGAGAACCGTGGCAAGAGCGACGAAGCGCGCGCTGGTGCTGCTCGCGGCACTGGCGCTGGTCCTGCCGGGAGCGGGCCAGGCGATGGCCTACCCGTACCCCGGCGTGGTCACCGGCGACATCGGCGTGCACGACCCGACGTTCGTGAAGAAGCCCGACGGGACCTACCTGGTCGCGCACACCGGGGACAACATCGCGCTGAAGACCTCCACCGACCGCACCGCGTTCCGCAACGCGGGCGCGGTCTTCCCGAACGGCGCGTCCTGGACCACCGCGTACACCGGCGGCAGCCGGAACCTGTGGGCGCCGGACCTGTCGTACCAGAACGGCCGGTACTACCTGTACTACTCGGCGTCGACGTTCGGCTCGAACAAGTCGGCGATCTTCCTGGCCACCAGCACGACCGGCGCGTCCGGGTCCTGGACCAACCAGGGGCTGGTGATCGAGTCCAGCGGCTCGAACGACTACAACGCGATCGACCCGAACCTGGTGGTGGACGACCAGGGCCGGTGGTGGCTGAGCTTCGGCTCGTTCTGGTCGGGCATCAAGCTCGTGCAGCTCAACCCGTCGACCGGCAAGCGCTCGGACAGCACGATCCGGTCCGTCGCGGGCCGGGGCGGCGGCGCGATCGAGGCGCCGACGATCGTCAAGCACGGGTCGTACTACTACCTGTTCGTGTCGTTCGACCGCTGCTGCGCGGGCGCGGCGAGCACGTACCGGGTGATGGTGGGCCGGTCGACGAGCGTGACCGGGCCGTACGTGGCGCGCAACGGGACGGCGATGACCTCCGGGGGCGGCACGGAGATCCTGGCCGGGCAGGGCAGCATCCACGGGCCCGGTCACCAGGACGTGTTCAGCGACTCCAACAGCGACATCATCACGTACCACTACTACACCGACAGCGGGGCCTCGCAGCTCGGGATCAACTGGCTGGCCTGGGACTCCGCGGGGTGGCCCTACCTGCACTGATCGTCCCTCGGCGGGTTGTCCGTCGCGTCCCGGCCGGTTGGTCGGGGCGCGCCCTCACGGGAAAACCGGGAGACACGACCGGGTGAGCGCCTTATGGTCTGCTGTGGACGGAGCCGCGAGGCTCCGACCAGCGTGGAGTAGCTCAGGTGGTAGAGCTCCCGGCTCTGGACCGGGAGGGCGCGGGTTCGAGTCCCGCCTCCATGTCGAGCCCGGACCGCCGTGGTCCGGGGAGCGCGGGACCACCACGGGGTAGATCAGGTGGCGGATCGCCCGGCTGGTAACCGGGAGGGCGTCGGTTCGAGTCCGACCCCCGTGTCCACCCACCCCGCGCTCGCCTCTCGTCGTGCGGCCCCGGCCAGGTGCCGGGGCCGCGCGTTCCGCACGCGGAGCGACGTCCCCACCGGAGCACAGCCATGTCCCAGCACACCGCCTTCTCCCCCTACGCGCTCGCGCGGTTCCTGCGCGCGCTGGAGTCCGCGCCCGCCTCGTCGAAGAAGGTCGCGCAGTGGGCGGGCGTGCTCCGGGGGATGGCGGACGGGTCGCTGACCGTGGGCAGCCGCACCCCGGTGTCGGGCGTTCCGCCGTGGGTGACCCTGGAGGTCGCGCACGGCGGGTTCGCCACCGGGAGGCTGGTGGCCGAGGTCGAGCCGGACGAGGAGGAGCGCGCGCTGCTGGCCGCGCTGCCCGCCGGGGTCCCCGGCGGCACCGACCGCGAGCGGCTGAACTGGTGGCACCTGGGCGACGAGGGCCGGGCCGCGCTGCTGGGGCTTGTGGAGTCCGGGGAGTACCGGGTCGACGCGCCGGAGGAGGCCGCGATCCCGGCGGTGGCGGTGCTGCTGGCGTCCGGGCGCGCGGACGCGGCCCTGCGGGTGCTGGACGCGATCGGCCCGTGGCTGCCCAGGCTGCGGTTCACGCCCAGGCGCGCGGCGCGGTCCACGATGAGCGGGTCGGTGGTGCGCCGGACCCCGGTGGCGGAACTGGGCGCCGCCCTGCGGCGGACCGCGGTGCCCCAGCAGGTCGGGGCGATGCGGGAGACGCTGGGGGTGTGGAACCCGCTGCACGACGAGCTGGTCGACCTGTGGGCGTCCACCGTCGAGGGCGAGGCGCCCCGGCTGGACGAGGCGGGCGCGGTGCGGGGCGGCTGGCCCTGCCGGGTGTGGCCCGAGGACTGGGCGCGGCGGCGGGAGGAGTGGTTGGCGAAGCTGGCGGCGGCGGGCGCGCCGAGCGGGCGGCACGCGCACCCCCGGAGCAACTTCAGCAGGCTGCGCGAAGCGCTGCTGCGGTGCTCGGGGGACGGGGGCGGGGGTGGCGTGGGGGTTTCCGGCGCGGTTGGCGCTCCCGACGCGGCCGGTGCTCCCGGCGCGGTCAGCCCGGCTGCCGCCCCCACCGCTGGTTTCAGCGCGGCGTTGTCCGCGCGGGAGGTCGGCTGGGTGCGCCGCGCGCTGGCGAACGCGCTGACCCGCCGGGGCGAGCACCACGCCGAGCTGCGCGCCACGCAGGCCGAGGTGGTGGCCACCCCCACGCACGCGGCGTTCGCGGCGGTGCTGGCCGACCGCCTGGGCCGCTACCCCGCCGACGGCGGCCTCCCCTCCCTGGAGCCGCTGTCCGCCCCCGCGGTCCCCGGTGAGGGCCTGCCCGAGGGCAGCGACTTCCCCGCGCACCTGCTGGCGAAGCTCGACCGCGCGCTGGAGGCCCCGCTGGCCGAGCTGGTGCGGCGCGGCGTCGTGCCGTCCGGGGAGGTGCTGGCCGAGGTGCTGCCGCAGGTGACGGCGCGGCTGCTCGCGGCCGGGCTGTCCGACCCGGTGGCGGGCGCGCTGCGCGAGCAGGCGTACGCGGCGTTCCGGCGGCGCAGGACGTTGCTGCTGCTGGACCTGGAGTCGCAGGTGCGGTTCGAGGAGCTGCCGTGGGTGACCGCGCTGGACGTGTTCCGCTCGGCCGGGCAGGGCGCGGGGCGGGCGGCGCGAGAGGCCCTGGAGCAGACCGCGCTGCTGGCGCTGGCGTCGTTCCCGCACACGGTCACCCCGAACCCGCTGGTGTCCGAGTTCGGCGCGCTGGCGAAGCAGGCGGGTGTTCCCGTGCCGCTGGTGGAGGAGATCGCGGCGGACATCTTCACGGGCAGCTTCACGCCGAAGTGGCACCACGCGGCGGTGGTGGCGCACCGGGTCACGCTCGGCACGCCGTACGCGGCGTACTACGACCTGGTCGAGCCGCCCGAGCTGGTGGGCGGGAAGCGCTGGTTCGGGCGCCCGGAGGCGGCGCGGTGGTTCGGGGAGGAGTGCGGGCGGCGGGCCGGGGCGTCCGCGCACCGGAGCTGGGTGGTCGGCAACGGGATGGTGCTGGAGCAGAGCCAGGTGCTGACCACGCAGAACCTCGCGGCGCTGGCGGGGGGCCTCGACCTGACCGACCGGCTGCGCCCGGTCGCGGCGGGGCTGGTGACCGGGGTGTTCGACTGGATCACGGGCGGGCTGGCGCGGCGGGCGAAGCCGGAGCGGACGTGGCACGAGGGGCTGCTGCTGGTGAAGAACGTGGCCTACGCGTGGCGGCAGGCGGTGTTCCTGCTCGGGTACTGCGACGAGCGGGAGCGCCGGGAGCTGGTCGCGCACCTGCGCCGGTCGACGGGCTCGCTGAACCTGCTCCGCACCTTCGAGCCAGCGGTGCTCGGCCTGGAGCACGTGCTGTCCGGAGGCCGCTTCGACGCCGAGGGCGCCACCCCCGGCGGCGGCCGGAGGCTGCTCGGCTGGACGGACGGGACGCACTGGCTGATGAACGACCGCGCGCGCTGGCGGGGGTGAGCCACCACCGGAGCAGTCCCAAGTTCACCCGATCGAGCCGCCCCAACACAACCGGGGAAATGCAACCCTGGCCAGAGCACGAGCAGGTCGGGAACCCTGATCCCTGGCCAGATGGGGCCGAGCGCGGGGCAGGCGGTGCGTGGCCTCCCACCTCGCGCGAACGCGGAGATGTCGGTTGATCATGCGGGGTGCGCGGTGAGAGGGGACGCGAATCCACAGCGCAACCCCAGGCCCGTCCCGACATCTCCGCCACCCCCACCGGCACCCCAAGCCCCCCGATTACCCCTCCCCTCCTCACCCTCCCCACCCCTCCCAGCCCTCCCCGCCCTCTCCGCCCCTGCCA
>NZ_JBQGCX010000099.1:0-9002 GCF_052038725.1 Actinosynnema sp. | reverse complement strand
CGCGACGGTCTCCAGACCGGCCGCGACGCCCTCGATCCTGGCCTCGGTGAGGGTGAGGCGGTCGAGGATGTTCTCCGGGGTGCCCCCGGCCCGGCCCGCCTCGACGTCCTTGGCGTTGGCCTCCAGCACCTCGTCGGCGCGGGCGCGCAGCGCGGAGGCCATCTCCAGCAGCGCGGCGTCCTTGCGCTCGCGGGTGGCCAGCACCAGCTCGTCCGCGGCGACACGGGCCCGCCGGGCCGCCTCGTGCACCTGTTCCCGCAGGTCATCAGTCACGAGACCCAGGTTACTTTCACCTGATCGTGGTTGTCGCGCAGGTTACCGGGGGCCGGATTCCTGTCAGGGGCGTCTGGGAGGGTTCACGCCATGGACGACAACGCGCTCCGCGCACTGGCGGAGGAGAGGCTCAGGGCACTGGCCGGTCCGGGCGCCGTGCTGCGCGAGGACCAGTGGACGGCGATCCACGCGCTGGTGGCCCTGCGCAGACGCGCGCTGGTCGTCCAGCGCACGGGGTGGGGCAAGTCGGCGGTCTACTTCATCGCCACCGCGCTGCTGCGCTCGCTGGGCGAGGGGCCGACGGTGATCGTGTCCCCGCTGCTGGCGCTGATGCGCAACCAGGTCGACGCGGCGGCGCGGGCGGGCGTGCACGCGGCGACGATCAACTCGGCGAACACCGACGAGTGGCAGGACGTCCAGGAGCGGGTGGCGGCGGGCGAGGTCGACGTGCTGCTGGTGTCGCCGGAGCGGCTGAACAACCCGGACTTCCGGGACACCGTGCTGCCCTCGCTGACCGCGTCGGCCGGGCTGCTGGTGGTGGACGAGGCGCACTGCATCTCCGACTGGGGGCACGACTTCCGGCCCGACTACCGGCGGCTGCGCACGCTGCTGACCGAGCTGCCCGCCGGGGTGCCGGTGCTGGCGACCACGGCCACGGCCAACGACCGGGTGGTGCGGGACGTGACCGAGCAGCTGGGGCTCGGCGCGGGCTCGGACGCGCTGGTGCTGCGCGGGCCGCTGGACCGGGAGAGCCTGCGGCTGGCGGCGGTGCGGCTGCCCACGGCCGAGGCGCGGCTGGCGTGGTTGGCCGAGCGGCTGGCGGAGCTGCCGGGGTCGGGGATCGTGTACGCGCTGACGGTCGCGGCGGCGGACGACGTGGCGGCGTTCCTGCGCGAGCGCGGGTACGAGGTGGTGGCCTACTCGGGGCGGACGGACCCGGCGGAGCGGCAGCGGGCCGAGGAGGACCTGCTGGCCAACCGGGTGAAGGCGCTGGTGGCGACCTCCGCGCTGGGCATGGGGTTCGACAAGCCCGACCTGGGGTTCGTGGTGCACCTGGGCGCACCGCCGTCGCCGATCGCGTACTACCAGCAGATCGGCCGCGCCGGGCGTGGTGTGGAGCGGGCGGAGGCGCTGCTGCTGCCGGGGCCGGAGGACCGGGACATCTGGGCGTACTTCGCGTCGCTGGCGTTCCCGCCGGAGCGGGTGGTGCGGCAGGTGCTGGCGGCGCTGACCGACGAGCCCCGGTCGACGGCCGCGCTGGAACCGGTGGTGGAGCTGTCCCGCACCCGGTTGGAGGTGGTGCTGAAGGTGCTCGACGTGGACGGCGCGGTGCGGCGGGTGCGCGGCGGGTGGGTCGCGACGGGGCGGCCGTGGGAGTACGACGAGGAGCGGTACGGGCGGATCGAGCGGGCGCGGCAGGCCGAGCAGCGGGCGGTGCTCGACTACCTGGACACCGAGGGCTGCCGGATGGAGTTCCTGCTGCGGCAGCTCGACGACCCGCACGCGGCGCCGTGCGGGCGGTGCGACAACTGCACGGGGCAGCGGGTGTCGGCGGCGGTGTCCGAGGGCGCGGCGACGGCGGCGCGGGAGCGGCTGCTGCGGCCGGGCGTGGACGTCGCGCCGCGCAAGATGTGGCCGACCGGGATGGCGGCGGCGGGGGTGTCGCTGTCGGGCCGCATCCCGGCCGGGGAGCAGGCGGCGACCGGGCGGGCGCTGGGGCGGCTGACGGACATCGGGTGGGGCAACCGGCTGCGCTCGCTGTTCGCCGAGGCCGACCGGGAGCTGCCGGACGAGGTGTTCGCGGCGTGCGTGCAGGTGCTGTCGGCGTGGGGCTGGGAGCGGCGGCCGGTGGGGGTCGTGTCGGTGGGGTCGCGGACGCGGCCGGAGCTGGTGGGCAGCTTCGCGCGGCGGATCTCTGAGGTGGGCAGGCTGCCGCAGCTGGGGACGGTGTGGCTGGGGGCGGCGGTGCGGCGGGCGAACAGCGCGCAGCGGCTGGCGGGGCTGGTGTCGGCGTCGCGGGTGCCGGATTTGAGCGGGGTGGACGGGCCGGTGCTGCTGGTGGACGACCAGGTCGACACGGGCTGGACGATGACGGTGGCGGCGAGGCTGCTGCGCGGGGCGGGGGCGCCGGAGGTGCTGCCGTTCGCGCTGGCGGTGACGGCGTGAGGGCGGGGTGGTGCAGAAGGCGGGGGTGAGTTGAGGCGGGCTGGGGTGCGGTGTGCCCACGCGTGTGGGGAGGACGCCGCGCAAGCAGCCGAGATCCAGGGCGATGCGGGAGCACCCCGCGTGCGCGGGAAGGAACCTGCGGGGACGGACCGCCGGAGGGGGACCCGCGGAACACCCCCGCGTGCGCGGGGAAGGCCCTTTTTGGCCTGCGGGTTCACCGCTCGAAACAGTGTTGTGCCTTCACCCAGGTCGTCGCCAGTCCGAACTTCGGGTGGGGTGCGTCTCGGTGGGTGACGTGTCCGGGTGGTGTGTTCGGGAGCGCGTGGCGGGGTGGGGCCTGCGGCGGTAGTGGTGGAGGGGTGACTGGAGGGGTTGCGGCAGCGGGTGGGGGCGGGTGGGCCTTCGTGTTGCGGACTGAGCGGTTGGTGTTGCGGCGGTTCAGCGCTGAGGACGCTGGGGCGTTGTCGGCCTACCGGTCCGATCCCGAGGTGGCTCGGTACCAGTCCTGGGAGCCGCCCGTGCCGTTGTCCCGCGCCCTGCTGCTCGCCGACGAGATGGGTGAGGCCGATCCCGGAGCACCGGGGTGGTTCCAGTACGCCGTGGTGCTCGACGGGGAGTTGGTCGGGGACATCGGGGTGCACCTGCACGAGGACCTGCGCAACGCCGACATCGGGTACACGTTCGCTCGGGCGCACCAGGGCAAGGGGTACGCGACCGAGGCTGTCGCGCGGGTGCTGGAGGACCTGTTCACCGTCCGCGGGGTGGAGGAGGTCGGGGCCGAGTGCGATTCGCGGAACGTCGCCTCGGCGAAGTTGGTGGCGCGGTTGGGGTTCCGGTTGGTGGAGCGGGTCGAGCAGGCCGAGTGGTTCAAGGGGGAGTTGATCGACAGCCTGGTGTTCCGGTTGTCGGCTCGGGAGTGGCGGCGGAACCGGGGCGGGCAGGCGGGCTGAGAGGGTTGGTCACCCGTCTTGGCGGAGGTCCGCACCTCGGGCTTTACGGTCGGCGAGCAGGTGTGCCAAGGTCCGGGGATGGGTGAGTCTGGTGGCACGGGTGGTGGTGTGCGGCACCGGTTACCGGTGCGCAAGCTGGTCGCGGCCAGTGCGGGCAACGCGATCGAGTGGTTCGACTGGACCATCTACGCCACGTTCAGCATCTACTTCGCCACCCAGGTGTTCCCGGCGTCGGACGAGCGGCTCGCGCTGATCAACACGTTCGCCACCTACGCGCTCGCGTTCTTCTTCCGCCCCCTCGGCGGCTACCTGCTCGGGCGGTTCGCGGACCTGCGCGGGCGGCGGACCGCGATGCTGCTGACCATCGTGCTCATGGCGGGCGGCTCGCTCGCCATCGCGGCGCTGCCCACGTACGAGCAGGTCGGGTGGCTCTCCCCCGCGCTGCTGCTGCTCGCCCGCGTCGCCCAGGGGCTGTCGCTGGGCGGCGAGGTGTCCAACGCGTCCGCCTACCTCGCCGAGATCGCGCCCGCCGACCGGCGCGGGCGGTACTCGTCGTTCTTCTACATCTCCACCGGGTGCGCGCTGCTGCTCGCGTCGCTGCTCGGGTTCGGGCTGGCCAGGGCGCTCACCACCGCGCAGCTCGCCTCGTTCGGGTGGCGGGTGCCGTTCCTGGTGGGCGCGGTGCTCGGGCTGGCGGCGCTGTGGCTGCGGCGCGACCTGGAGGAGACCGAGCACTTCGCGCGGGGCCGCGCCAAGGCCGTCGAGCTGCGCAGGCCGCTGCTGACGACGCTCCGGGACCACCCGGCCGCCGTGGGCAGGCTCGTCGGGTTCAGCATGGCCTCGACGCTCTGCTACTACACGTTCTTCAGCGCGCTCACCCCGTTCGCGGTCAAGACCAGGGGCGCCGACGCGGGCGACGTGTTCCTGGCGCTGTCGATCGGGACGTTGCTGTTCGTGGCGCTCCAGTACCCGATGGGGGCGCTGTCCGACCGGATCGGGCGCAGGCCGCAGATGCTGGTGTGGACGGCGCTGACGGCGGTCGGCGTGGTGCCGTTGTCCACGCTCATCGGACCGGGGCTCGGCGGGCTGCTCGTGGTGTTCTGCGCGGGACTGGGGCTGTACACGGCGATGACGTCCATCGCGCCCGCCGTGATGAGCGAGCTGTTCCCCACCGAGCTGCGCGGGCTGGGCATCGGCGCCTGGTACAACCTGACCGTCGCCCTGTTCGGCGGCACCGCCCCGCTGGTGATCAACGTGCTGAGCGGGGCGCAGTTCTTCTGGTACGTGGCGGCGGGAGCGACGATCGCGTTCCTCGTCGTGCTCACGCTGCCGGAGACCAAGGGGACCGTGCTGCGCTGACCGCGAGCGCGGCAACACCGCGACAGGCACCCGGAACCGGGCCCGAGCCGAGGCGGCGATCAAGCCGTCAGCGGCACCAGGTCGTCCGCGTGCACGACCTCGCGGCGCTGCTCCGGCGGCAGCTCGCCGCTGGAGTGGCCGATCAGGGCGGGCAGCTCGGCCGCGTCGAACGCCACCACTCCCCTGGCCACGACCTCGCCGTCCGGGTCGACCAGCTCCACCACGTCACCGGCCTCGAACGCGCCCTCCACCGCCGTGACGCCCGCCGCGAGCAGCGAGCGGCGGCGGGTGACCACGGCCGCGACCGCGCCCGCGTCCAGGACCAGCCTGCCGGTCGCCGCCGAGGCGTGGCCCAGCCAGAAGCGGCGCGCCGACAGCCTCGTGCCGGTCGCCGTGAACGCCGTGCCCACGTCCGCCGCGCTCAGCGCCCGCGTCGCGTCCGCGGCGCCCGCCAGCAGCACCGGGATGCCCGCCGACGCCGCCAGCCGCGCCGCGGCCAGCTTGGAGGCCATGCCGCCGGTGCCCAGCCCCGACGCGCCGACCGAGCCCGCGCGCACCCCGTCCACGTCGGACGGCCCGGTCACCTCGGGCACCCGCTGGGCGCCGGGCAGCCTCGGGTCGCCGTCGTAGAGCGAGTCCACGTCGGACAGCAGGAACAGCGCGTCCGCCCCGACCAGGTGCGCCACCAGCGCGGCCAGGCGGTCGTTGTCGCCGAACTTGATCGCGGCGGTGGCCACGGTGTCGTTCTCGTTCACCACGGGCACCGCGCCCAGCGCCAGCAGCCGGGAGAAGGTGCGCTGCGCGTTGCGGTAGTGCGCGCGCCGCACCACGTCCTCGGCGGTGAGCAGCACCTGCCCGACGGTCAGGTCGTACCGGCCGAACGAGTTCGCGTACGCGTGCGCCAGCGCCAGCTGCCCGACGCTCGCGGCGGCCTGCTGCGTCGCCAGGTCCCTCGGCCGCCGGGTGATGCCCAGCGGGGCCAGGCCCGCCGCGATGGCGCCGGACGACACCAGCACCACCTGACAACCGGCGGCCCGCCGCGCGGCGACCGCGTCGACCAGCGCGTCGAGCCGGGACCGGTCCAACCCGCCCTCGGCGGTGGTCAGCGACGACGACCCGACCTTCACCACGACCCGGCCCGCGGCGGCGACCGCCTGCCTGGCCTGGGACAGCACCACCGACCCGGTCACGCTCACACGTCCTCTTCGGCCGCTTCCACCCAGTCGCCGTACGAGCCCGGCAACCTGCGGGCCTTCTTCGCCGCGAGCCGCTCGCCCGCGCCGACGCGGTTGCTCGGCTCCAGCCGGGCGTCCGTGCCGCGCCCGGTGAGGGCGGCGGCGGCGCTGCCCGCGGGCGGGGACGGCTCCCAGTCGATCACCAGGGCGCCGATGGTGACCTGCGCGCCGGGCACCGCGCCCATCTTGATGAGCACGTCCTCGACGCCGAGCCGCGCGAGCCGGTCGCCCAGGTAGCCGACGGCCTCGTCGTTGCTGAAGTCGGTCTGCTTGATCCACCGCAGCGGCCTCTCGCCGCGCACGATGAAGCCGCCTTCCTCCTCCGGGTCCTCCACCACGGTGAAGCCCTGGTCGTCGACGGCGGTGGGCCGCAGCACGATCCGGGTGGACTCCTGCACCGGGCGCGAGGCCCGGTACTCCTCGACCACGCGGGCCAGCGCGAACGTCAGCTCGCGCAGCCCCTCGCGGGTGGCGGTGGAGATCTCGCACCCCGGACGGCCGCGCGCCTCGACGTCCGCGCGGACGATCTCGGCCAGGTCCCGCGCCTCCGGCACGTCGATCTTGTTGAGCACCACGACGCGCGGGCGCTCCGCCAGGTCCTTGGACAGCGACGGCGTGTACTGGGCCAGCTCGGTCTCCAGCGCGTCGATGTCGGACAGCGGGTCCCGGTTGTCCTCGTACGTCGCGCAGTCCACGACGTGCACCAGCACCGCGCAGCGCTCGATGTGCCGCAGGAAGTCCAGGCCGAGGCCCTTGCCCTCGGACGCGCCGGGGATCAGGCCGGGCACGTCGGCCATGGTGAACACGGTCGCGCCCGCGGTGATCACGCCCAGGTTCGGCACGAGCGTGGTGAACGGGTAGTCGGCGATCTTCGGCTTGGCCGCGGACAGCACCGAGATCAGCGACGACTTGCCCGCCGACGGGAACCCGAGCAGGCCGACGTCCGCGACGGACTTCAGCTCCAGCACCAGGTCGCGGGACTCGCCGGGCTCACCGAGCAGCGCGAAGCCGGGCGCCTTGCGGGCCTTGGACGCGAGCGAGGCGTTGCCGAGGCCGCCGCGACCGCCCCTGGCGGCGATCAGGCGGGTGCCCTCGCCGACCAGGTCGGCGACGACCTCGCCGTCCTCGGTCATCACGACCGTGCCGTCCGGGACGCGCAGCTCCAGGTCGGCGCCGTTCGCGCCGTCCCGGTTCGCGCCCGCGCCCGCCTTGCCGCTGCCTGCGCTGGCGTGGGGGCGGAAGTGGAAGTCCAGCAGGGTGTGCACCTGCGAGTCGACGACCAGGACGACGTCGCCGCCCTTGCCGCCGTTGCCGCCGTCGGGGCCGCCGAGGGGCTTGAACTTCTCCCGGTGCACCGAGGCGCAGCCGTGGCCGCCGTCACCGGCAGCCGCGTGGATGACCACCCGGTCGACGAAGCGGGACACCGAGATCACTTCCTTGCTCTTGTGGTTCAGGAGGGGCGATCGCCCCCGGAGACGCCACTGGGCGCCGTGGTCCGCGTTTCAGCGGACACACGGCGCCCAGGTGGTACGAGAATCAGGCAGCGGCCTCGACCGGAACGATGTTCACGGTCTTGCGGCCACGCTTCGAGCCGAACTCCACCGCACCGGCGGACAGGGCGAACAGGGTGTCGTCCTTGCCGCGGCCGACGTTCACGCCGGGGTGGAACTTGGTGCCGCGCTGGCGGATGAGGATCTCACCGGCCTTGACGACCTGACCGCCGAACCTCTTCACACCCAGGTACTGGGGGTTGGAGTCACGGCCGTTGCGGGAGCTGGATGCACCCTTCTTGTGTGCCATGGCTAGTCAGATCCTCACTTACCGGTGATGCCGGTGACCTTGACGCGGGTCAGCTTCTGGCGGTGACCCTGGCGCTTGTGGTAGCCGGTCTTGTTCTTGAACTTGTGGATGCGGATCTTGGGGCCCTTGGTCTGCTCGACGACCTCGCCGGTCACCGAGATCTTCCCCAGGGCCTCCGCGTCCGCGGTGACGTCAGAGCCATCCACGACGAGCAGCGCCGCGAAGGTGATTTCGGTGCCCGGAGTGCCATCGAGCTTCTCGACCTCGACGACGTCGCCGACAGCCACCTTGTACTGCTTGCCGCCGGTCTTGACGATCGCGTACATCGGGACGGAAGTCTCCTGCTACTCGACGGTGACGGGATCGCGCGCGCCACAGCTCCACGGTGTTGCGGTGGATCGGGCTTCGCGCGACTGGGCCCGCCGGATGGCAAGCCATGCGATAGGTTACGTGGCGGTGGACCGCAGGGTCAAACCGGGGTGCGCGAGCACGGTCCGCGCAGGTCAGCGGGGGCGCGCCGGAGCGGCCACCGGACGCCGGGAGCGCGGCGCGAGGGCCGCGGGGGCGCCCGGAACGCGACACGACGATCGCAGGCCCGCCTGGCGCGCGACACGCCGGTCGCAGGCCGCCGGGAGCGCGCCGCCGCACCGGGAGCTCAGCACACCGCCCTCAGGGCGCACGGGGAGCGCGACGCGCGCACCGCAGCCACCACGCGCCCCCTGACCCGTGACAACGCGAACGCCGCCGGTCCCACCCCTCTGCGGGGCGGGACCGGCGGCGTTCGGGCGTTTCCTGCTCAGCTCTCCTTCGGCGGGCCCGCCGGGCGGGTCGCCGCGCGCCGGGAGACCCTGCGGCGGGTCGTGGTGGTCACCAGGGACTCCGCCTTCACCTCGGGCACGTGGCCGTTGGCGGAGGACTCCGCCGCGACCGGCTCGGGCTGCGGGGCCACCACGACCACGGGGGCCGGTGCGGCCTCCCTGGTCACCGCCGCGCCCGCCTCGCGCCGCACCGCGCGGCGCCGCTGGCGGCCACCCCGCTTGGCGGGCGCCTCGGCGTCCTCCGCCGCGGGCTCGGCCGGGGTCTCGGCGAACACCTCGGGCGCCACGGCCTCCGCCACGACGGCCGGGGCCTCGGGCTCAGCGGCGGCCGGGACCGACGGCTCGGCCGCGACCTCGGCGGCCGGGGCGGGAGCCGCCGGTGCCTCGGTGACCGCCACGGA
>NZ_JBQGCX010000098.1:0-2996 GCF_052038725.1 Actinosynnema sp. | reverse complement strand
GGCCACGGCGTCCAGCGGCGGTGACCGGCAGCGGTCACCAGCGGCGGTCACCGCGAGCGGCCCCCGCAGGTGGACCGCCACCCCGCTCGCGTGGACTCGCCACCCGCCTCACGTGGACTGCCCGCCCGCCTCGCGTGGACTGCCCGCCCGGCGGTGGGGAGCGGTCCCGGCCACGCGGAATGATCTTCGTTCGGTTCCCCCGGACGGGCGCGCCCCTCCGGTGGGCGGCGGCCGGGGAAACGCCACCTCACGGACCACGCGCGCTCCGGACGGACGCGCCCCGGCGGGTGTCACTCGGGACCCCCGAACGGCCCGCGCCCGTCCGGGGTCCTGGTGTGGCAATAGCAGCGCGGATGCGGTGGGGCGGGCACCCGCGTCAGCGCGCCCCCGTACGCGTCGACCTCCAGCACGTGGTCCCACGTCGGCGGGCGGCCCGAGGTCAGCTCCTCCTCGTCCAGCGCGAGCAGCGCCTGCGCCGCCGCCACCCCCGCCGTCGCCTCCGTCGTGGCCAGGTCGGCGAGCTGCGGCCGGTCCACCAGCTGCGCCAGCAGGTCCGGCCAGTCCCCGTCCTCCTCGGCCTTGCGCAGGTCGCCGCACCGCACGCAGCTCGACCGGCCCGGCACCACCAGCGGCCCCACCAGCCCCAGCCCCTCGCGGGCCCGCGCCACCAGGTGCGGCGTGCCCTCCAGCAGCAGCGCGTGCAGCACCTCCGGCGGCGGCACCAGCGCGTCGGCCAGCACCACCAGGTCCGGCCGCCCGGTCACCACCCCGCCGCGCACCGAGGGCTCCGCCCGCCGCACCGCCTCCCACGCCGCCTCGCCGCGCGGCCTGCCCACGTCCGCCGCCCGGTACCCGCCGCCGACGTCCCCCGCCGCCACCACGCCCCGCGCCACCACCTGCACCCGCCCCACCCCGGCGGCGGCCAGCAGCGACGCGACCGCCACCGCCAACCGCCCGTCGCCCCTGACCACCACCGCCCGCCCGGCGCGGGCCTCCGCCAACCCCGCCGCGGGCCGACGCCTGCGCAGCGCCCACGTCGTCGCCTCCGGGACCAGCCGCTCGTGCCGGTGCGGGACGGCCTCCTCCACCAGCCCCCGCCCGGCCAGCGCGCCCAGCACGTCCAGCAGGTCCTCGCGCTCCCCGCTCGGGACCAGCCGCTCGCCCAGCTCGGCCGTGGTGCGCTCGCCCCGCAGGTCGAGCAGCACGTCGAACAGGCCCCGCCCGACCTCCCCCAGCACCACCCCGTGCCTGGGGTCGGCGCCGATCTGGAGCACGTCGGCGGTGCGGCGGAGCACCGGCAGCCCCGGAAGCACGCGGGGGCGGTGCGGGACGGCCACCGGCGGGGCGGTCGCGGGTGGGACGGCCATCGGCGGGGCGGTCGCGGGTGGGGCCACGGGCGGGACGGTGGTGCGCGGAGCGGTCATGCCACGAGCCTGCCCGGCCCGCTGACCTGCGCGAAAACCTCTCTCCACAGGCGACCGGACCATTCACAGGCCACGATCGGGCGACTTGACGCCGAACCGGGAGTCACCGCAGGCCGAAAGCCGGACCGGGGGGAGAGCGGCGCCGGGCAGCCGGGTGGCCGGGACCCTCCCGACCCGGCCACCCGGCGATCAGACCTGCGCCTTGCCGAGGATCCTGGTCACCGTGGTGCCGCACACCGGGCACTTGCCCTTGGCCATCCGGCGGTTGTTGCTCTCGCTGACCTCACCCGTGAAGTCGCGCTTCTCCCGGCACTTGACGCAGTAGCCGTTGTAGCTCTCGGCCACGGCTTCCTCCCTTGCTTCGAGAGTGCGGGCGATCTGCGCCACACTCGGGGGTGGGCAGCACGCTACCTGCGACGCCCCTCGTCCGCGCACGTCAAGCCCCGCGTGTCCAGCCGCCTTTCGGGGTAATTCGATCGGCCGCGCCGGGACGCACCGCCGCTTGGCCGCCGCGAATTGTCGGTCCGTGGGCTTACCGTGAACGCCATGCCCGAACCGCAGGTGGAGGTGCGGCGCAGCGCCCGGCGCCGCCGAATGGTGAGCGCGTACCGCGAGGGGGACACGGTCGTCGTCCTGCTGCCCGCACGCATGAGCAAGACCGAGGAGAAGCACTGGGTGGCGGAGATGCTCAGCCGCCTCCAGCGCAGCGAGACCAAGCGCCGGTCACCCACGCGGGTGTCCGACGCGGCACTGGCCAACCGCTGCGCCGAGCTGGCAGGCCGCTACCTGGACGGCCTGGAACCGACGAGCGTGCGCTGGGTCCCGCCCATGCGCACGCGCTGGGCGTCGTGCACCCCCAGCGAGGGCACGATCCGCATCAGCGAACGCCTGCGCGACGTGCCCCCGTGGGTGCTCGACTACGTCCTGGTGCACGAGCTTGCCCACCTGCACGTGCCGGGGCACGGCAAGGACTTCTGGGAACTGGTGCACCGGTACCCGAGGTCCGAGCGGGCGATGGGCTACCTGGAAGGCCTGTCCGCCGCCGCCGGCCTCGGGATCACCGAGGAGGACTGACCCCTACTCGCCGCGCCCGCCCGAACCCGAGGCGCCGTCCTCGGGCTCGGAGGGCCCGGAGTCCTTCGAGTCGGAGTCCTTCGGGCCGGAGTCCTGCGCGCCTGCGCCGGAACCGCCCTCGCCGGGCTCCTCGCGCATCGCGCGCTCCAGCTCCTCCATCGGGTTCTCCAGCGCGGCCCGCGTCCTCCCGAACCGCTCCGCGAACTCCATCGGGTCGTCCAGGTCCGCCGCCGTCGGCACCAGGTCCGGGTGCTCCCACAGCGAGTCGCGCGCCTCCAGCCCGTGCTGGTCGCCCACGAGCTTCCACAGCGCCGCCGCCGAGCGCAGCCGCCGGGGCCGCAGCTCCAACCCCACCAGCGTCGCGAACGTCTGCTCCGCCGGACCACCGGACGCGCGCCTGCGCCGCAGCGTCTCGCGCAGCGCCTCCGCACCGGGCAGCCGCTCGCCCACGGCCTCGGCGACCACCACGTCCACCCAGCCCTCGACCAGCGCGAGCAG
>NZ_JBQGCX010000097.1:0-3663 GCF_052038725.1 Actinosynnema sp. | reverse complement strand
CGACAAAAGCCCGCCGCCGCCGTGCCGGGCGCGGCGGCGGGGTGGAGGACGCCCCCGCGGCCGGGCGAACCCCCGGCCGGGCCGCGCCCCCCGCCCGGAGGCGGGTCAGGTCATCGCGACGGCCATGACCGCCATGCCCAGGCTCATCGCGCTCTCCACGGCGGGCGCGACCGCGCGCCGCCGGGCGCCGGGCGCGCGGCCCACGTCGAGCGCTCGGGCCAGCCAGGCGGTCCCGGCGACCGCGAACAGCGCGGCGAGGGCCAGGCCCACGGCGGTCACGTGCCCCGGCGCCCCGGCGCCCGCGTCGACGGCGGTGGTCGTGGCGCCGCCGTGGTGGTCGTGCGCGCCGCCACCGCCGCCGGAGGACGGCTCGCGCATGGCCAGCGGCATCACCACGACCATCCACGCCATGCCCGCCATCATCACCGCGTGGTGCGCCAGCTCGACCCGGCCGTGCCCGGCGCAGGCCCGGCCGCCGATCGCGGCCAGCGCGGCGAACCAGGCGGCGGCGACGGCGAACAGGGCGGTCTGCGGCACGGGGGCGAACGCCATCGTGGCGGGCCAGGCCATGAGGACCATGCCCGCGCACATCAGGGCGTGCAGCACGGAGCCGACCCGGTCCACGAGCCCGCCGTCGCGCCGCAGGCGCACCAGGTGGAAGCCGCAGGCGAGCGCGTAGGCGGCGGTGAGCGCGACGCGCAGCACGATCTCGTCGATCACGCGGGGACCCCCTGCTCCTCGGTGGTGGCCGTGCCCTCGTCCGGGACCCCATCGTCGGCCGGCGCGTCCGGTCCGGCTTCCGCCTGCGTGCCCTCCTGCGTGGCCTCCTGCGTGCCCTCCTGACGGGCGCGCCGCGCGCCGAGCGCGACGTCGAGCGCGAGGAAGCCCAGGAGCGGGACGCCGAGCAGCGGCAGGTAGTAGCCGACGACCGCCGCGGCGACGACCAGCGGGGCGAGCACCCGCCCCGGCGTCCTGCGCCACCCGCCGCGCGCGGGCGCCCGGCCGAACCGGGCGCCGCCCCTGGTGGGCCTGCGCTGCCACCACATGCGGTAGCCCCAGCACACCAGGGCGACGAGGGTGAGTGCGAGCGCGGTGAGGACGAGCTGGTTGGGCAGGCCGAACAGCAGGCCCATGTGGGCGTCGATGCCCCAGCGGGTGAGCTTGGCGGCGAGGGGGTGGTCGGCGAAGCGGAGCACGTCCAGGACCTCGCCGGTGACCGGGTGGATCGCCGCCGAGTCCTGCTTCTCGGGCCAGCTGCGCTGCACCTGCTGCACGACGTACGCCTTGCCCTCGGCGGGCGGGCGGACCTCGACGGGGTCGGTGAGGCCGACGGCGAGCGCGGCGTCGCGGGCGGCCTGGAGGCCGATGTGCGGGCCCTCCTCGGTCGCGGTGATCGCGGAGGTGACCGCCGGGGTGGTCCAGTCCAGCGCGGTGCGGACCTCGCCGATGGTGGCGCCCGCGTAGGCGGACCAGGTGAGCCCGGTGGCGGACAGGAACAGCAGGCCCGCGGCGGCCCACAGGCCGAGCGCGCCGTGCCAGGACAGGGTTCGGCGGCGACCGGCGGGCGCTGGTTGCGGGAGGACCAGCTCGCGCTTGCGCCTGCGGCGCCTGCCGATCCACAGCGCCAGGCCGGCGAGCACGACGACCCACAGCCAGCTGGCGGCCAGTTCGCTGTAGAGCCTGCCGAACTCGCCGAGGTGCAGGTTGCGGTGCAGGTTGTCGATCCAGCCGCGGAGCGGGAGGGCCTGGCCGGAGCCGTAGGTCTCGTGCTGCCCGCGCACCTCGCCGGTGTGCGGGTCGACGAACACGGTCTGGTGGTAGCTCTCCCGCTGGCCGGGGAGCGTGAAGATCACCTGGGTGCTGTCGGTGGGGGTCGGACCGGGGCGGACGCCGGTGAGCCTGCCGTCCGGGACGAGCGCGGCGGCGATGCCCGCCTGCTCGTCGAGCGACAGGCGGGTGTCGCCCGCCGGGACGTGCAGCTCGTGGTCGTAGACGGCGCGTTCCAGCTGCGGCGTGAAGACGTAGGCGATCCCGGTGACGGCGGCGACGAGGAGGAACGGTCCTATGAGGACACCGGCGTAGAAGTGCAGGCGCAGCAGGAGGGCGCGGAGCGCGGGCCAGGCGGGCTCGTCGGGACCTCGGCGCGTGCTGGTTGTGTCGGGTGAGGCGCGGGGCGTTCCCCGTTCGGCGATGGACATCGTGCTCCCTTCGGTCGCCGCTCAACCGCAGTGGTCGGACGAGTGGGGCTTCCGGTTCCGGGGAGTGGGGTTGTTCGTCGCGCGCGAGTCGGGCCCAGGGGCCTCTTTCGACTGGGTTTCGCAATGTTTCGGACGGCTCGCACGTGGCGTTTTCCGAAGTCCGGGGTCGCGTTGAGCCTTGTCAGGGCAAGTTCGGTCAGTATATGTTTCGGTTAAGGCTCCTAAAACTTTCAGCCACTCCTCCCCCACGATGGTGCTGAACCATGATGCTGACATGGAGGTCAGTTCCGAGGACCGCCCGGGGCGCCGCGCTGCGGTCGGTCACGACGCTGGGCGCCGCGCTGCTGGTGAACGCGCCCGCCGCGCAGGCGGCGACCACGCTGGGCGCGTCGGCGGCCGAGAGCGGCCGGTACTTCGGGGCCGCCGTGGCCGCGTACAAGCTGAGCGACTCGGTCTACACGGGCATCCTCAACTCGGAGTTCACCTCGGTCACGCCCGAGAACGAGATGAAGCTCGACGCGACCGAGCCGACGCAGGGGCAGTTCACGTACACCAACGCGGACCGGATCGTGAACCACGCGGCGGCGCGCGGCATGAAGGTGCGCGGGCACACCCTGGCGTGGCACTCGCAGCAGCCGGGGTGGATGCAGTCGATGGAGGGCGCGCCGCTGCGGTCGGCGATGCTGAACCACGTCACGCAGGTCGCCACGCACTACCGGGGCAAGATCGACTCGTGGGACGTGGTGAACGAGGCGTTCGCCGACGGCGGTGGCGGCGGCAGGCGCGACTCGAACCTGCAGCGGACCGGCAACGACTGGATCGAGGCCGCGTTCCGCGCCGCCCGCGCCGCCGACCCCGGCGCGAAGCTCTGCTACAACGACTACAACACCGACGACTGGACGCACGCCAAGACGCAGGCGGTGTACCGCCTGGTGCAGGACTTCAAGACCAGGGGCGTGCCGATCGACTGCGTGGGCTTCCAGTCCCACTTCAACCCGGCGAGCCCGGTCCCGTCGAACTACCAGACGACGCTGGAGAACTTCGCCGCGCTGGGCGTGGACGTGCAGATCACCGAGCTGGACATCGAGGGCTCGGGTTCGGCGCAGGCGAGCAACTACGACCGCGTGACGCGGGCGTGCCTGGCGGTGGCCCGGTGCAACGGGATCACGGTGTGGGGCATCAGGGACACGGACTCCTGGCGGGCCTCGGGCACCCCGCTGCTGTTCGACGGCAGCGGGAACAAGAAGGCCGCGTACACGTCCGTCCTGGCCGCCCTGAACGGCGGCAGCACGCCGCCGACGTCGACCACGACGACCACCACCACGACCACCACGACGACGCCCGGCGGTCCGGCGGGGTGCACGGCGGCGGTGTCGCTGAACTCGTGGAACGGCGGGTTCGTGGCGACGGTGAAGGTGACCGCGGGGTCGGCGGCGATCAACTCCTGGACGGTGACGACGAACCT
>NZ_JBQGCX010000096.1:0-2245 GCF_052038725.1 Actinosynnema sp. | reverse complement strand
GCCCACCGCAGCCAGCCCGTGATGCCGAGGGTCGGCTGGGTGATCTCGGTTGCGGTATCGACGTCGGTGTCGGCGTGGTCACGGGGCCGCAGCGGGTCGGCTGTGACGTCCGTGCCGGTGTCAGAGCGGGAGGGGGACATTGATCACCACCTGTTGCAGCTGCGACATCAGCACCGTCCACAGCCCCGTGACCATCAGCAGGCCGAGGGCGATGAGCATGGCCCCGCCGATGATGTTCAGTGCCCGGATGTGGCGGCGCAGGAACGTGACCGATCGGGACGCCCAGCCCCACCCTGCCGCGAGGATCAGGAACGGGATGCCCAGGCCCAGCGAGTAGGCCAGCCCGAGTAGGCCGGCGCGGGCGGGGTCGCCGAGGTTCCACGACATCGAGATGATCGCCGCGAGCGTCGGGCCGATGCAGGGGGTCCAGCCGACGCCGAGCGCGAACCCCAGAAGCGGCGCCCCGATCAGCCCGGCCCTGCCCTGGGTGCGGGGGCGGAGGGTGCGCTGCGCGATGCCGAAGAAGCCGAGGAACACCAGCCCGAGGGCGATGATGATGATCCCGAACACCCGGGTGAGGATGCCCGCGTATTGCAGCAGCAGGTATCCGAAGGTGCCCCCGAGGATCGTGACGGCGACGAAGACGACCGTGAACCCGGCGATGAATAGTGTTACGCCCAGCAGCAGCCGGGCGCGCTCCGCCGTGGCGGCGCGCCCGCCGTTCACGGTGGGAGATGTTGTGGTGGTAGTGGTGCTGCCGAGGTAGCCGAGGTAACCGGGCACCAGTGGGAGAACGCACGGGGACACGAAGGAGACCAGCCCGGCGAGGATCGCGACCGGGATCGCGACCCACAGGGCACCGTCGACGATGACCGCTCCCGGATTCACGAGCTGTCCTCTGCGAGGGTGTCGGCGACCAGGGTGGACAGGATCGATGCGCTGGCCAATTGCCCGATGATCCGCGCGGCGACCCGCCCTTTCTGGTCGATAACCAGGGTGGTGGGGGTGGCCTGGATTGGGGTGACCTGCGCGAATGCGAGTTTCACTTTGCCGTCGTTCACGTCGATCACGCTCGGGTAGGTGACGTTGTTGTCGCGGGCGAACGACAGTGCGGTCGCGGGCTGGTCGTAGGTGTTGACCCCGAGGAACGCGACACCCTGCTCCTGGTACTCCTGCCAGACCTCCTCGAGCAGCGGCGCCTCGACGATGCATGGCCCGCAGGCGGCGTACCAGAAGTTCACCACCAGCACCCCGCCGCGGTAGTCGTCGCTGGACACCGTCTCGCCGGTCTCGGTGACGCCTTCGAACACCACCGGCTCTCCACGATCGGCGTCGGGGATCTCGACGATCTGGAAGTCGCCGGAGATGTAGCCTTTCTCGTTCCCGTCCCGGTACTGCTGCGCGAGCGAGTCGCTGGATCCGCACCCGGCGAGCAGCCCAACCACAAGCAGAACCGAGGCGGTGGCGATCAGAGGGCGGTGGTTCATGGTCGCTTGACCTTGATCAGTGCGCCGGCCACCAGGAACACGACCGCGGCGACCGGTTGCGCGGCCGTCCACACCGGGCCAGTGAACGGAAACGGGAACACCGGGTTCCAGATCACCACGATCGCTGCGAACACCGGCACCCACCACCACTGCCGCGCCTGAATCGCGAACCAGCCGACGATGACCGCGAAGATCGCGGTGACGAACAGCACCAGCGTGAACCAGTCCCCGCCCATCAGAACCGGCGCGAGGAACAACACCGCGGCCGCAAGCAGCCCCGGGGCGAACGCGTTGCGCTGATACACAGACGGGGTGCGCTGCTTAGCCATCATGACCCGCTCACCGCCGATCCCGCCGGCGCTGCCCCGCCGGTCACCCCGTCATTCGTTGTGTCCGTGCGGGCGCGCCGGTGCCGGACCCAGATGTTCAGGCCGAGCACGATCACGCCCGCGCCGAGGGCGACATCGGCGAGGTTTCCGATGAAGAGGGTTCCGTAGGCGAGGAAGTCGGTGACGTGCCCGACCCCGAAGCCAGGCGGGGAGAACAGCCGGTCGATCACGTTGCCGATCGCGCCGCCCAGGATCAGCCCGATCCCCACCGCCCACCATCCCGTCCGTGCCCGCGCCGCGGCGACGATCAACACCACCACCGCGCCGACGCCGAGGACAGTGAGTAGCCCCGTGAACCCGGCGCCGAGAGAGAGGATCGCGCCCGGATTGAATGCGAGCTGCAGCCCGAGCAGATCTCCCAGCAGCGGG
>NZ_JBQGCX010000095.1:0-3495 GCF_052038725.1 Actinosynnema sp. | reverse complement strand
TCACCGCGCGGGCGTCGCTAGAGCGGGCGAATCCGCGCGTTGGCCCGCGCGAGCGCCTCGACGGCCTGCGCGTTCAGGTCGGCGACCAGCGGGGCGGCCGGGACCGAACGGGCCAGGGGGTACGCCTGCCCGGCCCACATCGACATCAGCTCGGGGTCGCCGGACGCGCGGATCGGCTTGGTCAGGTGGTGCACCCTCGGGTCGGCGGCCGGGGCGTGCGGGGTGTGCTCGGTGAGGAACCGGTTGACCAGCCCGCGCGCAGGCCTGCCGCTGAACGCCCTGGTCAGCGCGGTGCGGCGGGTGCCTTCGGCGAGGGCCTTCCGGTGGGCGGGCGCGGTGCCCGCCTCGGGGCAGGCCAGGAACGCGGTGCCCAGCTGCGCGGCGACCGCCCCGGCGGCGAGGACGGCGGCCACGTCCGCGCCGTGCGCGATGCCGCCCGCCGCGATCAGCGGGAGCGAGACGCGCGCGCCGACCAGGCGCAACGCCGTGAGCAGGCCGATCAGCTCGCCGCCGCCGGGGCTGCGGCCGTCGTCGGCGAAGGTGCCCCGGTGGCCGCCCGCGTCGATCCCCTGCACGCACAGCGCGTCGACGCCGACCCGCGCGGCCTGCTCGGCCTCGGCGGGGGTGGTGACGGTGGCGACGGTGGTGGTCCCCGCCGCGCGCAGCCGGTCGACGTCGGAGGCGGACGGCAGGCCGAACGTGAACGAGACCACCGGGACGCGCAGCGCCAGGAGCAGCTCCAGCTTGGCCGGGTAGGAGTCGTCGTCCCAGCGCGGCTCGCCCGGCTCCAGGCCGGACTCCTCGACCAGCAGCCGCCGGTAGGCCCGCGCCTCCTCGACGCCGCCATCCGGGCCGGGCACGAACAGGTTGACGCCGAACGGCGCGGGGGACAGCGCGGTGGTGCGGGCGATGCGGTCGGCCAGCGCGTCGGGCGTCAGGTAGCCCGCCGGGAGGAAGCCGAGCCCGCCCGCGCCGCCCACCGCGGCGACGAGCTCGGGGGTGGACGGGCCGCCCGCCATCGGGGCGGCGATCACCGGGACCGGGAGCGATTCCAGCAGCATGGTCGGAGGCTAGTCCGGTTCGGCGCGCTCGCCCGCGGGGAGGGGCGGGGTCCACCGCCCCTCCCCGCGGGGTGGACCCCCGTTACGGCAGGGTCTTGAGGTGCGGGGCCACGGTGTTCGAGAACTGCCAGTTCGCGGTGGCGTCCCAGTTGATCGACCACGTCATGGCGCCCCGGATGCCGGGCCAGGTCTTCGCGGGCTTGAAGCTCCCGCAGCTCGTGCCCCTGGCCAGGCAGTCCAGCGCGGCGTTGACGTTGACGGGCGACTGGTAGCCACCGCCCGCGGCCGAGCCGGAGGACGGCAGGCCGAGGCCGACCTGGTCGGGCCGCAGCCCGTTCTCCAGCTGCACGCAGGCCAGCGACACCAGGAAGTCCACGGTGCCCTGGGAGTAGACCTTCTGGTCGCAGCCGAGCATCGCGCCGGAGTTGTAGAACTGCATGTTGACGACGGTGAGGATGTCCTTCACCGCGAGCGCCAGCTTGAAGTACTCGGTCCCGGTGGACTGCATGTCGATGGTCTGCGGGGCCATCGTGATGATCTTGCCGCCCGCCGCGTGGATCGCGCGCAGCGCCGGGGCCATGTGGGTGGCGTTGACGCCGTTCTCCAGGTCGACGTCCACGCCGTCGAACCCGTAGGAGGCCACCAGGTCCTTGACGCTGCTCGCGAAGTTCGCCGACGCGGTCGAGTCGCCGACGGAGATGGTGCCGCGCTCGCCGCCGACCGAGATGATGACCTTCTGGCCGCGCGACTGGAGGGTCTTCACGTCCGCCTTGAACTGGGCGTCGGTGTAGCCGCCGAGCTTGCCCGCGAGGCCGGGGTCGAGCGTGAACGAGACGGCGCCGGGCCTGGTCGGGACGGCGTCCGCGAACGAGACCGCCACGACGTCGTAGGCGCGCGGCACGTCGGCGAGCCTGAGCGCCTTCGAGCCGTTGTCGAAGTTGTTCCAGTAGCCGGTGAGCAGGTGCTTGGGCAGCGCCGGGTCGGGCTGGCCGGGGTTGTTGGACGTCGTGGTGGTCGGCGGCGTCGTGGTGGTGGGCTTGGTGGTGGTCGTGGTCGGCTTCGTGGTGGTGGTCGGCTTGGTCGTGGTGACCGGCGGGGTCGTGGTGGTGGGCTGGGTGCCGCCGGGGCCGTCCAGGACGACGTCGTCGGCGTAGTAGGTCGGCTGGCCGTACCAGCCGTGCAGGTAGACCGTCGCGGTCGTGGCGCTCGGGCCGGTGGTGAAGCTGAGCTTGAGCTCGGAGAACCCGGTGGAGCCGGGCGTCCAGGTGTTCTTGTCGTCGCCGCCGGTGCCGCTCACGCCCAGGTAGACGTAGCTGCCCTGGACCCACGCCGACAGGGAGTAGGCGGTGTTCGGGCGCACCTGGACGGTCTGGGAGCAGCGGGCGTTGTCCGAGCCCTCGGGGGTCGCGGACAGCGCGTGCGAGCCGCTGCGCTTGGGCGAGGTCACGACGGAGGACTTGCCGGAGCAGGTCCAGCCGCTGGTGGAGCCGGTGTCGAACCCGGCGTTGGAGACGAGGTTCGCGGCGGACGCGCTCCCCTGGGCGAGCAGGATCGCCCCGGTGATCGTCAGCGCCGCCGCGGTCAGGGCGCCCAGCGCCCTCGCGGTCTTTCCAGCCACAGGCCACCTCAGCAGGGGTTGGTGGGGTCAGCGGGCGCCCGGCCGGTCGACCGGGCACCGCCAAAGTGGACTAGACCAATGTGGGATGTCAAGGATCGTGACGACGTGTGACCATCACGGGCATGGCTTTCACGGTGCAGAACGCGGTGGAGATCGCTCGGAACGCCCACGAGGGGCAGGTGGACAAGTCGGGTCAGCCGTACCTCGGCCACCCGCTGCGGGTGATGGGCCGGGTGGAGGGCGACCACGCGCGGATGGCGGCGGCGCTGCACGACGTGCTGGAGGACACGCCCGTCACCGCCGAGGACCTGCTGGCCGCCGGGTGCCCGCCCGAGGTGGTGGCCACCGTCGTGGCGCTGACCCACCTGCCGGACGAGTCGCAGGAGGCGTACCTGGCGCGGGTGGTCGCCGACCCGGTGGCCGTCGTCGTCAAGCGCGCGGACATCGCCGACAACACCTCGCCGGAGCGGACGGCGAAGCTCGACGAGGCCACCAGGGAGCGCCTGGCCGCCAAGTACGCACGCGCGGTACACCTGCTGGACACGCTCCGTTGACGGGGGTCCCGGCAGTGCGTCGCAACTCACGCGTAGATCACTCGATCTATGCCCTGAAGTGCGGCATCATAGTAGGTGAACCGATACAGAAAGACCGACCCGAAAGGTGTCATGAACGCCATCAAGACCGTCCGGACCTACTTCGCCACCCGGCGGGAGCTGCGCAAGCGGGAGAGGGCGCTGGCCACCGAGCTGGCCGCCTACGACACCCCGAGCGCCCGCCTCGACCTGGAAGCCGTCCTCGCCCGCAACTCCTCGAACG
>NZ_JBQGCX010000094.1:0-2663 GCF_052038725.1 Actinosynnema sp. | reverse complement strand
CGCCGCCGAGGTCGACCTGGTCCGCCAGGAGGCCGACCTGGTCGCCGAGGTGGGCGACCACCTGCTGGAGGTCGTGGCCCGGTTCGTGCGGCACCTGCGCGAGTCGCCCGCGATCGACCAGCGCTCCGGCGTCTCCGCCCGGTTCGCGGTCGCCGCCGCCGAGACCGTGGCCGCCGCCGCGCTGCGCCGCTCCGCCCTCACCGGCGAGTCCCCGGCCGTCGCCCGCCCGGTGGACCTGGAGTCGGTGCCCGAGGTGCTGCGCGGCAAGCTGGAGTTCGAGGCGGGCGAGGAGGGCCGCGAGCAGGAGGTCCTCACCCACCTGCTGCGCCGCTCCGTCGCCGACACCGCCCGCGCCGCGCGCGGGGGCGTCGACCTGCGCCAGCTCGCCGTGGCCGTCTCGGACGGGCACCCGGTGGCCACCGGCGAGCGGGTCACCGCCGCCGAGCTGCTCGGCGCGCTGCCGGAGCTGCCCGTGCTGCACGAGGTCGCCACCCGCCTCGGCGCCGACCCCTCGGGCCCGGCCGGGCGCATCGCGTCCGCCGTCGAGCTGGCCCTGGAGTCGCTGTACCTGACCAGGCGGCTGGCCAAGGACGCGGACGACGACCGATCGGTCTACGGGTGAGCGGCTACCGGTACGGCCGGTACGCCGACGGCCCCGACCCGCTCGCCCCGCCCGCCGACCTGCGCGCGGCCGTGGACGAGCTGGGCCGCGACATCATGGAGGGCGCCTCGCCCGAGTCGGCGCTGCGCGAGCTGCTGCGGCGCGGCCTGCCCGGCGGGCGCGGGCTGGACGACCTGACGGCCCGGTTGTGGCAGAAGCGGGCCGCGCTCGCCCGCCGCAACCGGCTCGACGGCACCCTGCAGGAGGTGCGGCGGCTGCTCGACGAGGCCCTGGAGGCCGAGCGGGCGGCGCTGTTCCCCGACCCGGACGACGACGCCCGGTTCCGCGAGGCCCAGCTCGACGCGCTGCCCACCGGCACCGCCGCCGCCGTGCGCGAGCTGTCCTCGTACGACTGGCGCTCGCCGCGGGCCCGCGAGTCCTACGAGCGGATCTCGCAGCTGCTCGGCCGGGAGCTGATGGACCAGCGGTTCCAGGGCATGAAGCAGGCCATGGGCGGGGTCGGGCAGGCCGACGTCGAGCGCATCCAGGAGATGCTGGGCGACCTCAACGCGCTGCTCGCCGCGCACGCCTCCGGGCAGGACGTGCGGGAGCGGTTCGCCGAGTTCATGCGGCGGCACGGCGAGTTCTTCCCGGAGAACCCGAAGGACGTGGACGAGCTGGTCGACGTGCTGGCCGCCCGGTCCGCCGCCGCGCAGCGCGTCATGAACTCGATGACCGAGGAGCAGCGGGCCGAGCTGTCCGCGCTGAGCCAGCAGGCGTTCGGCGGGTCGCAGGTCGGCTCGCAGCTGTCCGCGCTGGACTCGCTGCTGCGCGGGCTGCGGCCCGGCGAGGACTGGGACTCCTCGGCCCGGTTCCGGGGGAACAACCCGCTCGGGCTGGGCGAGGCCGCGCAGGCCATGGCGGACCTCGCGGAGCTGGACCAGCTCGCCGAGCAGCTCTCCCAGTCCTATCCGGGCGCCCGGCTGGAGGACATCGACCTGGACGCGCTCGTGCGCCAGCTCGGGCCCGAGGCCGGGGTCGACGCGCGGGCGCTCGCCGAGCTGGAGCGGCTGCTGCGGCAGCAGAACCTCGTGGAGCGCGCCCCCGACGGCACGCTGCGGCTCACGCCGAAGGCGCTGCGGCAGCTGGGGGAGAGCGCGCTGCGCGGCGTGCTCGACGGGGTGCGGGCGCAGGGGCGGCGCGACAGCCGCCAGGCCGGGGCCGCCGGGGAGCTGACCGGGTCCACCCGGCCGTGGCAGTTCGGCGACACCGAACCGTGGAACACGCCACGCACCGTCACCAACGCGGTGCTGCGCACGTCCGGCACGTCACCGGGCGGCGCGGTGCGGCTGGACGTGGTCGACGTTGAGGTCAGCGAGACCGAGCAGCGCACGCGGGCCGCCGTCGCGCTGTGCGTGGACACCTCCTGGTCGATGGTGCAGGACGGGCGGTGGGTGCCGATGAAGCGCACCGCGCTGGCCCTGCACCACCTGATCAGCACCCGGTTCCGGGGCGACGCGCTGCAGATCGTCACGTTCGGGCGGCACGCCGAGGCGGTCGACGTCGGCGAGCTGACCGCGCTGGAGGGCGTGTGGGAGCAGGGCACCAACCTGCACCACGCGCTGCTGCTCGCGGGCAGGCACCTGCGCAGGCACCCCGACGCCCAACCGGTGGTGCTCGTGGTCACCGACGGTGAGCCCACCGCGCACCTGGAGCAGGACGGCGAGGCGGTGTTCCACTACCCGCCGCTGGACCGGACGCTGGCCAGGACGGTCGCCGAGGTCGACGCGCTGAGCGCCCTCGGCGCGTCGCTGACGCTGTTCCGGCTGGGGGACGACCCCCGGCTGACCGCGTTCATCGACCGGGTGGCGCGGCGCAGCGGCGGCCGGGTGGTCGCGCCGGACGAGGACGGCCTCGGCGCGGCGGTGGTGGGGGACTACCTCAGGTCGCGGCGCAGGCGGTGAGCTCACGCGCCGGGGTCGCGCACCGCGACCTCGGCGCGCACCTCCTGCAGCAGCCGCCCGCCGCGCTCCAGGTGCACCCGGAACACCAGCGCGAGCAC
>NZ_JBQGCX010000093.1:0-2415 GCF_052038725.1 Actinosynnema sp. | reverse complement strand
CCGACCACCCCGACCGGGGCTCGCCGCGCCGCTCGCCTGCCGCCCCCACCCCTCCTCCCCGCGCGCCCGCCCCCCCTTCCGGTTTCGCACCACCCACCCCCGCCCGTCGAACTACCCTGGCCCCGTGATCACCCTGACCGCGAGGCTCTCCCCGTCCGCGCTGGACACCCGCCGCGGTGTCGTCCGGATGCACCGCGAAGTCCTGGACGCGCTCGGCCTGCGCCAGTGGGACGCGGTCCGCCTCACCGGCGCGCGGGTCAGCGCGGCCCTCGCCGCCGCGGCTCCCCACGGCAGCCCCCTCGGCGTCGTGCTGGTCGACGACATCACCCTCTCCAACCTCGGCGTCACCGAGGGCGCGGAGCTCGTCGTCGCCCCCGTCGAGGTGTCCGCCGCCCGCACCATCACCGTCGCGGGCTCCCGCCTGGCCAGCACCGCGCTCACCCCGGAGACCCTCCGGATGGCGCTCACCGGCAAGGTCCTCACCGTCGGCGACGCGGTGTCCCTGCTCCCGCAGGACCTGGCCCCGCCGCCCGGCGCCGACGTCTCGGCCACCCGCCGCAAGCTGTCCGCCGCCATCGGCACGACCTGGACCAACGAGCTGCTCACCATCACCTCCGCCGACCCCGGCGGCGTGGTGGCCGTGCGCCCCTCCACGCTCGTGGCCTGGCGCGACGCGACCGCCCCCGCCCCGGCGCAGGCCGCCCCGCCCGCCGTCGACGCGGGCGTCGCCCCGGTCGCCCCGCCGCCCCCGCCCGCCGAGGCGCTCCCGGTCGCCGACCTGGTCGGCCAGCAGGACGCCGCCCGCCGCCTCGCCGAGTGGCTCGACCTCGTCCTCACCCAGCCGGAGCTGCTCACCAGGCTCGGCGCGGCCCCCAGGCTCGCCGCGCTGGTCAGCGGCCCCGAGGGGGTCGGCAAGGCGACCCTGGTGCGGGCCGTGGCGCACGCGGCGGGCACGCGCGTGGTCGAGGTGTCCGCGCCCGCGATCGCCGTGCTGGAGGCCAACGCCACCGCGCGGGCCCTCGCCGACGCGATCACCCAGGCCCAGGCCCAGCCCGGTTCCCCTGCGGTGCTGGTGCTCACCGACGTGGAGGCGCTGCTGCCCGCCGCCACCCCGCCCCCGGTGGCCACGGTCGTGCTCGACGCCCTGCGCGCCGCGCTCGCCACCACCCCGCTCGTGGTCACCAGCGCCAACCCGGAGCTGATCGACCCGCGCCTGCGCGTCCCCGACCTGGTCGACCGCGAGCTGGTGCTGCCCCTGCCCGACGGCGCGACCCGCCGCGAGCTGCTGCGCGCGCTGCTGCGCGAGGTGCCCCTCGAACCGGACGTGGACCTGGCCGAGGTCGCCGACCGCACCCCCGGCTTCGTCGCCGCCGACCTGGTGGCGGTGCGCCGCGAGGCCGCCGTCCGCTCCGCGCTGCGCCAGCGCCAGGAGGCCGAGCCGCGCGTGGCGCAGGAGGACCTCCTCGGCTCGCTGGACACCGTCCGCCCGATCTCCATGTCCACCTCGGACACCCTGCGCACCGGCGGCCTGACCCTGGACGATGTCGGCGACATGGCCGAGGTCAAGCAGGCGCTCACCGAGGCCGCGCTGTGGCCGCTCCAGTACCCGGACTCGTTCGCCCGCCTCGGCGTCGAGCCCCCGCGCGGCCTGCTCCTGTACGGCCCGCCCGGCTGCGGCAAGACGTTCCTGGTCCGCGCGCTGGCCGGGACGGGCAAGCTGAACGTGCTGTCGGTCAAGGGCGCCGAGCTGATGGACAAGTTCGTCGGCGAGTCCGAGCGCGCGGTCCGCGAGCTGTTCCGCAGGGCCGCCGAGGCCGCGCCCGCGCTGGTGTTCCTGGACGAGGTGGACGCGCTGGCCCCGCGCCGGGGCCAGTCCTCGGACTCGGGCGTGGCGGACCGCGTGGTCGCCGCGCTGCTGACCGAGCTGGACGGCGTGGAGCCGCTGCGCGACGTGATCGTGCTGTGCGCGACGAACCGCCCGGAGCTGGTCGACCCGGCCCTGCTGCGACCGGGCAGGCTGGAGCGCCTGGTCTACGTGCCGCCGCCGGACGCCGAGGCCCGCGCGGAGATCCTGCGCTCCGCCTCCCGCAACACCCCGCTCGCGGAGGACGTCGAGCTGACCGCGCTGGCGGACGACCTCGACGGCTACTCGGCGGCGGACTGCGCCGCGCTGATCCGCGAGGCGGCGCTGACCGCGATGCGCGAGTCCCTGTCGGCGACCGCCGTGACGGCGGAGCACCTGGCCAAGGCGCGCGGGGTCGTGCGCCCGTCGCTGGACCCGGCGCAGCTGGCGTCGCTGGCGGCCTACGCGGAGTCCCGGAAGGCCTGAGCCGCAGCGGTTCCCCGTCCCCCCACCGCGCTGCGGGGGACCGGGAACCCCGCGGGTGGGGCGCGCCCCGGTCCGCCGCCCGCGCC
>NZ_JBQGCX010000092.1:0-7182 GCF_052038725.1 Actinosynnema sp. | reverse complement strand
GACGGGGTCGCCCTCGGGCAGCCCGCGGCGGCGCTGGCGGCGAAGCTCGTGCAGCGGGCGGCCCGCGCCGGGTGGCCCGCCGACCTCGTCCCGGACGGGGACGACACCGGCACGACGCTGTTCGGGGTGGCCGCGCTGGCGAAGCTGGCGGGGGAGGACCCGGAGGCGGAGCTGCGGGCGGTGGCGCGGGCGTTCGAGCGGAGCGTCCGGCGGACCGAGCTCGCGGCGCGCGCGGCGGGCCGGACCGCGCTGACCGCCGAGGACTGGCGGGAGTTCTGGAAAGCCTGACCGGGGCTTGAGCGCTGAGCGCTGAGCGCCGCGAGAGGTCGTCCACCGGTGGTCCCGGCGGGCGACCTCTTCGCGTCGGGGGCGGCGCACCCCCGCCGTCCCACCCCCTGGCCACCTTCGCCCGCCTGGGTGGCCGATCCGGTGTTGACGGGGGTGGCCGCTAACGTCGAGGGGGTGACCGAACCCGCCTACCTCCGCTTCCCCCACCTGCACGGGGATCTCGTCACCTTCGTGGCCGAGGACGACGTGTGGCTGGCCCCGCTCGACGGCGGCCGTGCCTGGCGCGTGTCAGCCGACCAGGTGCGCGCGTCGACCCCCCGCTTCTCCCCCGACGGCGCCCACCTGGCCTGGACCAGCCACCGCGACGGCGCCCCCGAGGTGCACGCCGCCCCCGTCGCGGGCGGCCCCGCCCGCAGGCTCACCCACTGGGGCGACCACATCACCGGCGTGCGCACCTGGACCCCGGACGGGCGCGTCGTCGCGATCAGCACCACCGGCCAGGCCACGAGCAACCGCGAGTGGGCGCACGCCGTCCCGCTCGACGGCGGCCCCTCGGAGAAGCTGCCGTTCGGCTGGGTCGGCGACGTCGCCTACGGTCCGGACCGCCAGGTGCTCACCTCCAGCGCGGCGGGCCGCGACCCGGCCTGGTGGAAGCGGTACCGGGGCGGCATGGCGGCCAAGCTGTGGGTCGACGTCGAGGGGAGCGGCGAGTTCACCCGCGTGCTGCCCGAGCTGACCTCGCCGCTCACCTCGCCGATGTGGGTGGGCGGGCGGATCGCGTTCCTGTCCGACCACGAGGGCGTCGGCTCGGTCTACTCCGCCCTCCCGGACGGCTCCGACCTGCGCAGGCACACCCACCAGGACTTCTTCTACGCCCGCGTCGCCACCACGGACGGCCGCCGCGTGGTCTACCAGTGCGCGGGCGAGCTGTGGCTGCTCGACGGCCTGGACGCCGAGCCGCGCAGGCTCGACATCGCCCTCGCCGGGCCGCGCACCGCGCGCACGCCCCGGCACGTCGCGCCCAGCCCCGACGACGCCAGCCCGGACCGCACCGGTCGGGCCAGCGCCGTCGAGGTGCGCGGCACCGTGCACTGGGTGACCCACCGGGACGGCCCGGTGCGGGCGCTGGCCGAGGAGCCGGGCGTGCGGGCCAGGCTGCCCAGGGTCCTCGGCGACACCGTCGTGTGGGTGACCGACGCGGACGGCGAGGAGGCGCTGGAGTTCAGCCCGGTCGGCGGGCGCGAGCCGGGCGAGGAGCCGCGCCGCGTCGCCGCCGGGCAGCTCGGCCGGGTGCTGGAGCTGGCCGCGTCGCCGGACGGCAGGAAGCTCGCCGTCGCCACCCACGACGGGCGGCTGCTGCTGGTCGACGTCGAGTCCGGCGAGGTCCGCGAGGTGCTCTCCGGGGCCAACCCGCACGTGGACGACCTGGTGTTCTCGCCCGACTCGCACTGGCTGGCCTGGGCGCAGCCCGGCCCGAGCCCGCTCCAGCACATCCGGATGGCCAACACCGAGGACCTCGTCCCGGTGGACGTCACGCCGCTGCGGTTCTCCGACTTCTCGCCCGCGTTCACCGAGGACGGCCGCCACCTGGCGTTCCTGTCGGTGCGCAGCTTCGACCCGGTGTACGACGCGCACGTGTTCGACATGTCGTTCCCGACCGGTTGCCGCCCGCACCTGGTGCCGCTGGCCGCGACCACCCCGTCCCCGTTCGACCCGCTGCGGCTGGGCCGGGCGGTCGGCGACGACTCCGGCGACAAGGACAAGGAGAAGGACGAGGAGAACCCGATCACCGTCGTCGACCTGGAGGGCCTGGCCGACCGGGTGGTCGCGGTGCCGGTGGCCGCCGGGCGGTACTCGGGGCTGACCACCGCCAAGGGCGGGCTGCTGTGGCTGCGCAGCCCGCTGCACGGCGTGCTGGGCGACAACCAGGCGAGCGCCGACTCGCGACCCGCGCGCGCCGTGCTGGAGCGGTTCGACCTGGCCAAGTCCCGGACCGAGGTGCTGGCCGACGGCGTGGACGCGTTCACCGTCACCGGCGACGGGCAGCGGCTGGTCGTGCACGACGGCGACGACATGCGGGTGGTGCCCAGCGACCGGAAGGTCGACGGCGAGGACACCGACTCGGTCGACGTGGACCTGTCGCGGGTGCGGGTCGTGGTGGACCTGGCCGCCGAGTGGCGGCAGGCGTACGCCGAGGCCGGGCGGCTCATGCGCGACCACTTCTGGCGCACCGACATGGGCGGCGTCGACTGGGCGGGCGTGCTGGAGCGGTACCGGCCGCTGGTCGACCGGCTCGGCAGCTACGACGACCTCGTGGACCTGCTGTGGGAGGTGCAGGGCGAGCTGGGCACCTCGCACGCCTACGTGATGCCCGCGCGGCGCGCGCGGGGCCGCCGGGTGGGGCTGCTCGGGGCGGACCTGGAGCGCGGCGAGGACGGCTCGTGGCGCGTCGCGCGGGTCATCCCCGGCGAGACCTCGGACCCGGCGGCGCGCTCGCCGCTGTCCGCGCCCGGCGTCGCGGTCCGGGCGGGCGACGTGATCACCGCCGTGGACGGCCGCCGGGTCGACCCGCTGACCGGGCCCGCGCCGCTGCTCGTGGGCACGGCGGGCAAGCCGGTGGAGCTGACCGTGCGGCCCGGCGGCGACGGCGACCCCCGGCGGGTGGTCGTGGTGCCGCTGGCCGACGACGAGGCGCTGCGCTACCACGCGTGGGTGGCCGACCGGCGGGCCCGCGTGCACGAGCTGTCCGGCGGGAGGGTGGGCTACCTGCACGTGCCCGACATGATGGGCTCGGGCTGGGCGCAGCTGCACCGGGACCTGCGGGTGGAGGTGGCGCGCGACGCCGTCGTGCTGGACGTGCGGGAGAACGCGGGCGGGCACACCTCGCAGCTCGTGGTGGAGAAGCTGGCCAGGAAGGTCATCGGCTGGTCGGTCGGGCGGGGCTTCACCGCGCACGAGACGTACCCGGCGGACGCGCCGCGCGGGCCGGTGGTGGCGATCGCCGACGAGTACGCGGGCTCGGACGGGGACATCGTGAACGTGGCCATCAAGGAGATGGGCATCGGCCCGGTGGTCGGCACCAGGACGTGGGGCGGGGTGATCGGCATCGACATGCGGTACTCGCTGGTCGACGGCACCGGCGTCACCCAGCCCCGCTACGCGTCGTGGTTCGCCGGACCCGGCTGGGGGGTGGAGAACCACGGCGTCGACCCGGACGTGGAGGTGGTGATCACCCCGCAGGACCGGGTGGCCGGGCGCGACCCGCAGCTCGACACGGCGGTGCGGCTGGCCTTGGAGGCGCTGGAGACCCGCCCCGCCGCCGTGCCGCCCGCGCTACCTCCATTGGGGTGAATCTGATCTACCCCCGGTCCCCCGCCCGGCGCGCGCGCTCCCGGCGGGGGACGCCCGGCCGCGTGACCACCGGGTTCTCCGGTGGTGGCGCTGCGTCAGCGCGCTGACGGGCGCCCCGCCGGGGGGACCCCTCAATCCCGGTCCCCACCAGTCCCTTCGGACAAACAGGACGATCCGTCCGGGTTTTCCGGCGGGTAGCGCAGCGTGAACCCGTAGCCTGGGCAGGTGGTCGTCCCGCCGCAGTCCAAGCCCGCGCCGAACCGGCGTGCCCGCCGGGGAGCCTTCTTCGGGCGCTTCGTGCTGGTCCTGATCCTGCTCGGCGCCGTCGCAGGCGGCGCCTACGGCATCGCCATGCTGGGGCGCACACCCAGGGCCGAGCCGGAGCCGCCCTTCCAGGTGCCGTTCCAGGAGCTGGAGCCGGGGAGCGCCGTGCCGAACGCCGCGGGCGAGCCCACGGCCGCGCCCGGCGCCTCCCCGTCGGACTCCCGGTCCGCCTCCCCGTCCCGCTCCTCCTCGGCGTCGTCCTCCCCCTCCGCGTCCACCGCCAGGGGCGGCGACACCTCCGCCGCCGTGGCCGCCTGGGCCGCCGAGCTGTCCAAGAAGATCGAGGTCCCCGCGCGGGCGCTGCGCGCCTACGGCGAGGCCGAGCTGCTGCTGCGCGAGGAGCTGCCCCGGTGCGGCATCACGTGGGCGACGCTCGCGGGCATCGGCCGCATCGAGTCGCACCACGGCACCATCGGCGGGCTCGAGCTCGGTGAGGACGGCAGGCCCAACGAGCCGATCATCGGCATCCCGCTCGACGGCAGCCCCGGCGTGAAGGCCATCGAGGACACCGACGGCGGCAAGCTCGACGGCGACACCCGGTGGGACCGCGCGGTCGGGCCGATGCAGTTCATCCCGACCACGTGGGCGCGCTACGGGATGCGCGCCAACGGGGACGGGAAGGACCCCGACCCGCAGGACATCGACGACGCGGCGCTGACCGCCGGGCGGTACCTGTGCGTCAGCGGCGGCGACATGACCAGCGGCGCCGGGTGGTGGCGCGGGGTGATGACCTACAACGAGTCGGTGGAGTACGCGCGCAACGTGTTCAGCGGCGCGGACGCGTACGCCCGCGCGAGCGTGGGGGCTCCCGCCCCGACGGGCAAGCTGACGGGCTGACCGGGCCGCCGGGCGGGCTGCTTGGCAGAGCCGGGCGGGTCGCCCTGGCCTACCGCTGGGCGGGTCGCCTGGGCCTGCCGCTGACCGGGCCGCCGGGCGGGTGCGCGACACGCCCGGCCGCGCGGCGGGTTCGCGCCGGTCGCCACGTGCTTCGGGAAGCCGATGCCGGAGGGCCGGGAGAGCGCTCTCCCGGCCCGCTCCGGTCACTCGGCCGGGCTCACCCCGAGGCGTCGCGCTCCACCGCCAGGCGGGCGCTCAGCTCGCCCAGCGCCTCCTGGTACTCCGGCGTCGGGTTCATCGCGACGGCCATCCTGAACTGGGTCAGCGCCTCCGGCAGCCGGGACTGCCGCTGCAGCGTCCTGCCCAGCGCGAACCGCGCGTAGTAGTCGGACGGATCGATCTCCAGAACCTTCCTGAACGCCTCCTCGGCGCGGCTGAACTGCGCCGACCCCAGGTACGCCCGCCCGGCGAGCAGGTGCACGGAGGGTTCCCCCGGAGCCTCCGCCAGCACCGGTTCCAGCGCGCGCAGCGCCTCCAGTGGACGGCGCTCCGCCAGCAGTGCCTCCGCCTTGCGGAAGGCGTCGAACGTGCTCTCGGCCATCGTTGCCACGGTACTCGCGCACCCCGCGCCGGTTCGACCACCAGCCGGATGACCGCGGTCGTCACCGCAGGTGGCGACCCGGTTGACCGTTCCAGGTGGACGAGCCGCCCCGAGCACCCCCGTCGGGGCGAGGTCCCGGACGTCACCAACTAGTCTCGTCACCGATACAGGAATGGTCTGACGAGGGAGCAGCACGTGGCTGTCATCGAGCAGGTCGGCGCCCGCGAGATCCTGGACTCGCGCGGCAACCCCACCGTCGAGGTGGAGGTGGCGCTGGACGACGGCACGCTCGAGCGCGCCGCCGTGCCGTCCGGCGCTTCGACCGGCGAGCACGAGGCGGTGGAGCTGCGCGACGGCGACGCGAAGCGCTACCTGGGCAAGGGCGTCGAGCACGCGGTCACCGCGGTGCTGGACGAGATCGGCCCGGAGCTGGTGGGCATCGAGGCCGTCGAGCAGCGCGTGGTCGACCAGAAGCTGGTGGACCTGGACGGAACCCCGGACAAGGGCCGCCTCGGCGCGAACGCCATCCTCGGCGTGTCGCTGGCCGTGGCCAAGGCCGCCGCGGCGTCGTCCGGGCTGGAGCTGTTCCGGTACGTGGGCGGCCCGAACGCGCACGTGCTGCCGGTGCCGATGCTGAACATCCTCAACGGTGGCGCGCACGCCGACACCGACGTGGACATCCAGGAGTTCATGATCGCGCCGATCGGCGCGGAGAGCTTCCGCGAGGCCCTGCGCTGGGGCGCCGAGGTGTACCACTCGCTCAAGTCCGTGCTCAAGAGCAAGGGCCTGGGCACCGGGCTGGGCGACGAGGGCGGCTTCGCGCCGAGCCTGTCCAGCAACCGCGACGCGCTCGACCTGATCCTCGTCGCGATCGAGAAGGCGGGCTACCGCCCCGGCCGCGACATCGCGCTCGCGCTCGACGTGGCCGCCACCGAGTTCTTCTCGGACGGCGCTTACACGTTCGAGAAGAACAAGCGCAGCGCCGAGCAGATGTCCGCGTACTACGCGGAGCTGGTCGACGCCTACCCGCTGGTGTCCATCGAGGACCCGCTGTCCGAGGACGACTGGGACGGCTGGGTGGCGATGACCGCCGCGCTGGGCGACAAGGTGCAGATCGTCGGCGACGACCTGTTCGTCACCAACCCGGAGCGCCTGGAGGAGGGCATCTCCCGCCGCGCCGCCAACGCGCTGCTGGTGAAGGTCAACCAGATCGGCACGCTGTCCGAGACCCTGGACGCGGTGTCCCTGGCCACCTCGTACGGCTACCGCTCGATGATGTCCCACCGGTCGGGTGAGACCGAGGACACCACCATCGCGGACCTCGCGGTCGCGGTCGGCGCCGGCCAGATCAAGACCGGCGCGCCCGCCCGCGGCGAGCGCACCGCGAAGTACAACCAGCTCCTGCGCATCGAGGAGGCCCTGGGCGACGCCGCGCGCTACGCCGGTGACACGGCCTTCCCGCGGTTCACGCCGGAGGGCTGATGGCCGGGAGGGAACGGGGTGCTCGGCGCGGCGGGTCCGCGCCGGGGTCCCGCTCTGCCTCGGGGGCCTCGGGCCGGACCTCGCGGTCCGGCTCGGGGCGCTCGGGGGGCAGGACGACCTCGGCCCGCGAGGGCGCGGGGGGCGGAGCCGGGTCCGCGGCCGGGACGGGCGCGGGTGTCGGCTCGGGCTCGGGTCCTGGTTCGGCAGGCGCCCCCAAGGCGGGCGGCCCGAACGCGCACGTGCTGCCGGTGCCGATGCTGAACATCCTCAACGGTGGCGCGCACGCCGACACCGACGTG
>NZ_JBQGCX010000091.1:0-1757 GCF_052038725.1 Actinosynnema sp. | reverse complement strand
ATCACGCTCAAGGACGACGTGCGTGCCTACCTCGTGGAGACGGCGGAGAAGGGCATCCGCTGGCTGAAGCTGCGCGTGCGCGGCACGGCGGGCCACGGGTCGATGATCCACCACGACAACGCCGTCGCGAAGCTGGCCGCCGCGGTGACCAAGCTGGGGCAGCACCGGTTCCCGCTGGTGATCTCGCCGTCGGTGCGGGAGTTCCTCGACGGGGTCACCGAGATCACCGGCATCGACTTCCCCGAGGATGACATCGAGGGCGCGGTCGGCAAGCTCGGCGCGCTGTCGCGGATGATCGGCGCGACGCTGCGCGACACGGCCAACCCGACGATGCTGACCGCCGGGTACACGGCGAACGTGATCCCGTCCGTGGCCGAGGCCACCGTGGACTGCCGCATCCTGCCCGGACGCGAGGAGGCGTTCGACGCGGAGCTGGCGGAGCTGCTCGGCCCGGACGTGGAGCGCGAGTGGATCGGCCTGCCGCCGGTGGAGACCACGTTCGACGGGGCGCTGGTGGACGCGATGGTCGGCTCGATCAGCGCGGAGGACCCCGGCGCGAAGGTGCTGCCGTACATGCTGTCGGGCGGCACGGACGCGAAGGCGTTCCAGCGCCTGGGCATCCGCAACTTCGGCTTCGCGCCGCTGAAGCTGCCCGCCGACCTGGACTTCTCGGGGCTGTTCCACGGGGTGGACGAGCGGGTGCCGGTGGACGCGCTGCGGTTCGGGGTGCGGGTGCTGGACAGGTTCCTGCTGAACTCGTGAGGCCGCCCGACGCGCCGCCCCCGCCGGGCGCCGGGGGCGGCGTCGGTCGACCGGGCTGTCGTCCCAGCAGACGACGGCCAGGGCGACCGCGAGGCCGCGGGACCGTCGCCGGCCAGAGCACGCCCGTGGCGAGCACCGCCGGGCCGAGCGGCAGCACCAGGCAGAGCACCGCGTGAGCGCAGGTCCGCCACCGACCGCCCGCCCTGTGAAAACACCCGCCCGACTCACCCGTTCGGGGTAAGGTCCGGGTCGTGGAGCTGCGCGTCACCGAGCACCGGGTCCGGCTCGGTCGGGCCGAGTTCCGCGTGCTCCGGCCCGCCGCGCCGCTCGCGCGCACGCTGGTCGTGGGGCGCGAGTGGTCCGTCGAGGTGCTGGTCGGCGGGGCCGACGCGGCGGCCGTGGCGGCGCTGTGGCTGCTCGCCGCGCGCTCCCCCCGCTCGCTCGTGCACCTGCCTGTGCGCACCACCACCCCGCCGGCGGGCGGGCTGTGGCCGGGAGACCTCCCGCTCGACCTCGTGCTGTCGCACCGGGGGTTGCAGTTCTCGCCGTCGGGCTGGAAGGACGTGCGCGCCGGGCTCGGCCGGGGGCGGCTGCGCACCGCCGAGCTGCCCGAGGTCGCCGCGCTCGCGCCGGTCGACCACGACGCCTACGCGCACGTGCCGGACCGGGAGCGCCTGCACGAGCGGGTGCACGCGGACACGCTGTTCGTCACCGGGGACGCGCCGCTGTTCCGCGAGGTGGCGCGGCTGCACTTGGACGTCGCGGCGAACGGCGGCCACCACGGGACGCACGACCACCTCGGGGTCGAGCACTACTGCCAGGAGGTGCACCCGAACGCCAACGTGCTGGGGCGCGGGGCTCGTCGGCTGCACCTGGTGCACACCGCGCACTGGACCTCGACCGGTCGGCGCGGGGAGGGACCGCCTCGGGGGCGGGAGGTGTGAGGATGCCCACCGGGAAGCCCGCACCGGTGGGGTGAGGTGGCGCGGAAGCGG
>NZ_JBQGCX010000090.1:0-1893 GCF_052038725.1 Actinosynnema sp. | reverse complement strand
CCCGCGCCGAGGCAGACCGCGGCGATCGGCTGAGCTCCTACCGGCTGGGCCGCGACTGGCTTGGCCGCGACGGGACCGGGCCGCGGCAGGACCGGCCCGCTCACGGCAGCCGGTCCAGCGCCACCAGGTCGGGGTGGTCCTTGAGCTGCCTGCGCGAGGTGATGCCGAGCTTGCGGAAGATGTTGCGCAGGTGGGCGTCCACGGTGCGCTTGCTGACGAACAGCTGCACCGCGACCTCCTGCGAGGTGGCCCCGCCGACCACGAGCCCGGCCACCGCGACCTCCTGCGCGGTGAGCTTCTCGCGGTCCGCGCCCGCCCGCCGGTCGACCCGCTCCCCCGCCGCGCGCAGCTCGTTCTCGGCCCGGCGCGCGAAGCCCTCGGCCCCGGAGGCGGACAGCAACCCGCGCGCGGACCCCAGGTGCGCCACCGCGTCCCGGCGGCGGCCCTTGCGGCGCAACCACTCCCCGTACAGCAGGTGGGCGCGGGCCCGGTACGGCACGAGAGGGCTGCGCGCGAGGAGGTCGACGGCGTCCCGGTAGTGCTCCTCCTCGCCGGTGACGAGCCCGCGCGCGCAGGCGGCCACGCCGAGGCTGGACGGGGTGGGGCTGGCCTCGGCGCGCTCGGTGAGCGCGTCGAGGGCCTCGGCGGCGACCGCGTCCTCGCCGCAGCGGACGGCGGCCTCCACCAGCTCCGGCAGGACCGCGCCGACCAGGAACAGCCTGCTGGGCGCGGTGGCCTCGCGCGCGGCGGCGAGGGCGGCCGGGTGGTCGCCGAGGCCGTTGGCCAGCAGGGCGGTGGTCCAGTGCAGGTTGGTGACGCCCCCGCCGCCGGGGCCGCGGTGCTCGGACCCGGCGAGTTCGAGCGCGTCGGCGCGCCTGCCGCGCAGGGCGGCCAGGTGCAGGCGGGGGTGGACCAGCGGGGGTTCGCCCAGCGCGTCGGCCACGGCCTCCTCCTCGGCGGTGGCGGCGAGCGCGACCGCGACGTCGCCCGCGAGGGTGGCGCAGGTGGCGCGCTGGGCCAGGCCGAGGCGGAGGGCGACCGGGGAGCCGAGGGCGCGACCGGTGGTCACCAGGTGCTCGGCGATGGCGGCGAGCGCGTCCAGGTCCCACAGCTCGGCGGCGACCATGACGGAGATCGCGGGCCAGCGCGTCCACAGTGGACTGCCGGTGCCGTGCAGGGCGGCTTTGAGCGCGGGCGCGGCGGCGCGGTAACCGCTGCGGGACAGGGTGATCAGCGCGTCCAGGACGTCGGGCTCGGCGGACGGCGGCGCGGTGCGGGCGGCACGGCTCACGACGTCGTCGACGACTCCACCGCCGCGTCCGACGAGCAGGCTGGTCTCGACGGCCTCGACCAGGCAGTCGCGGGCCCGTTCGGCGTCCACCGGGGACAGCCGTTCGGCGGCGCGGGCCATCAGGTCCGGTCCGCTGCCGTCGTCGGGGCGGGTGAAGGCGACGCGGCCCCTGAGCAGGTCGACCGAGGCGCGGCGGGGTTCGTCCAGCGGGGCCGGGTCGACGGTGCCGAGGAGGGCGGAGGCGGCGTCGCCGTTGCCCGCGTCGAGGTGGGCGCGCACGGCGGCCAGGGTGCGGGCCAGGCGCGGTCCGGCGTCCGGGGACAGCGCGGCGGAGCGCTCCAGGAACGCCGCAGCCGCCGCGACGCCGCCGCGCGCCTGGGCGCGGGAGGCGCAGCGCTCCAGGTCGGCGGCGACCTCGGCGTCCGGGCTGGTGGCGGCCTGGGCGCGGTGCCAGGCGCGGCGGTCGGGCGCGAGGAGCGGGTCGGTGACCTCGGCGAGCGCGCCGTGCGCCCGGCGGCGCTCGTCCGGGGAGGCGGCGCGGTAGGCGGCCGAGCGGGCGAGCGGGTGGCAGAAGCGGATGCGGGCGCCGAACTCGGCGAGTT
>NZ_JBQGCX010000089.1:0-3811 GCF_052038725.1 Actinosynnema sp. | reverse complement strand
AGGTCGTTCGCCGCGAACACCGCCGTCGGCCGGTCCGCCGAGGTCAGCAGCTCGCGCGCCACCCCGAGCGACACCGCCGGGTCGTACCCGCCGATCCGCACCAGCGACTCGTCCACCGCCACCCCGGCCTCGACCAGCGCGCCCCGCCACCCCGCCTCGCGCAGCTGCGCCGACTGCAGGTCCGGCCGCCCGGCCAGGAACCCGATCCGCCGGTGCCCCAGCGCCAGCAGGTGCGAGGTGGCGGCCCAGGCGCCGCGCAGGTTGTCCGAGTCGATCGTCGGCACCCGCGACGGCCCGGTGTGCGGGTCGACGGCCACCACGGGCGTGCCTGGCAGCCCCTCCAGCACCACCGCCGGGGTGACCACCACCGCCCCGTCGACCAGCGTCCCGCTCAGCCGCGACAGGTACCGCTTCTCCCACCCGGCCTGGTCGCCGCCCGCCGAGTACACCACCAGCTCGTACCCGCTGCCCCGGATCGCGCCCGCCGCGCCCTTGAGCAGCTCGGTGCTGAACGGCTCCAGGTCGGCGACCAGCACGCCGATCACGTTGGTCCGGTGGTTGCGCAGGCTCTGCGCCACCAGGCTGGCCTCGTAGCCCAGCTCCTCGATCACCGCCCTGACCCGCGCGGACGTCGCGGCGGCCACCCCGTGCCGCTGGTTGATCACCTTGGACACGGTGGCCACGGACACGCCCGCCCGAGCGGCGACGTCTCGGATGGTGGCGCGGGGACCGGGCTGCACGCCAGCAGACTACAAGAAGTAAAACGTTATCGATAACGATTGACACGAGAATTTACCGAGGGCCAGACTGCGCTGGCAGCTCAGCCCATGCACGTCCTACTCGGCCGACGACGTCAGGAGTGGACCCTTCATGCGCTTAACCCGAGCACTGGCCGCCGCGGCGGCGCTCTCCCTGCTCGCGTCCTGCGGTGGCCCGGCTGCCCCGCAGGAGCCCACCGGCCCGATCACCCTCACCTGGTGGCACAACGGCACCTCCGACCCGATCAAGACGGTCTGGCAGGACGTCGTCACCGACTACCAGGGCAAGAACCCGGACATCACGATCGAGGCCCAGCCCATCCAGAACGAGGGCTTCTCCACCAAGATCCCCCTGGCCCTCCAGTCGCCCACGCCGCCGGACGTCTACCAGCAGTGGGGCGGCGGCGACCTGGCCTCCCAGGTCACCTCCGGCAAGCTCGCCGACATCACCGACGCGAGCAAGTCGTGGATCTCCACCATCGGCGACTTCGCCAAGGGCTGGCAGGTCGACGGCCGCCAGCTCGGCGTCCCGTTCGCCCAGCACGTCGTGGGCTTCTGGTACCGCAAGGACCTGTTCACCCAGGCCGGGATCACCGCCCCGCCCACCACGATGGCCGAGCTGAACGGCGCCGTCGCCAAGCTCAAGGCCGCCGGGCTCGCCCCGATCGCGGTCGGCGGCAAGGACCGCTGGCCGGACGCCTTCTACTGGAACTACTTCGCCGTCCGCGAGTGCTCGCAGCAGACCATCGAGTCCTCGGTGAAGAACCTCAAGCTCGACGACCCGTGCTGGGTCAAGGCCGGTCAGGACCTGGTCGACTTCCTGAAGACCGAGCCGTTCCAGGAGGGCTTCAACGGCACCCCCGCCCAGCAGGGCGCGGGCAGCTCGGCGGGCCTGGTGGCCAACGGCAAGGCCGCCATGGAGCTGCAGGGCGACTGGAACCCCGGCACCATGTCCTCCCTCACCGAGGACAAGGACCTCGACAGCAAGGTCGGCTGGTTCCCGTTCCCGACCGTCCCCGGCGGCCAGGGCGACCCGGAGGCCGTCCTCGGCGGCGGTGACGGCTTCTCCTGCACCACCCGCGCGGCAGCCGCCTGCGCGAAGTTCCTGGAGTACCTGACCGGCCCGGAGATCCAGAACAAGCTGGCCGCCGCGGGCACCGGCCTCCCGGTCAACGAGGCCGCCGTCAGCGCCCTCAAGACCGAGAACCTCAAGACCGTCGCCGAGCACGGCCGCAAGGCGCCGTACGTCCAGATGTACTTCGACCGGGCCTTCCCGACCGACGTGGGCGCCGCGCTGAACGAGGCCGTCGCGAACCTGTTCGCGGGTCAGGGCTCGCCGCAGGGCATCGTCGACGCGGTCAACGAGGCGGCGGACGGGGCGAAGTGATGCCGGTGGCGCGCAGGCTGGAACTGGCGCTGCTGCTGACCCCCGCGCTCCTGCTGTTCGGGCTGTTCGTCCTGGCCCCCATGGCGATCGCGGGCTTCTACAGCGCCTACGACTGGAACGGCTTCGGCCCGCTCACCGACTTCGTCGGCTGGCGCAACTACGCCGACGCGCTGACCGGGAAGGTGTTCCAGGACGCCTTCTGGCACAACGCGGTCATCGCGGTCCTGTCGATCGCGGTGCAGCTGCCGCTGAGCATCGGCCTCGCGCTGCTGCTCAACCGCCGCCTGCGCGGTCGGGCGGCCCTGCGCGCCATCGTGTTCGCCCCGTACGTGCTGTCCGAGGCGATCACCGCCGTGGTGTGGCTGATGGTGCTGCAACCCGGCGGGTTCGCCGACCGGGTGCTCGGCGCCGTCGGCCTCGGCGACCTCGTGCAGCAGTGGCTCGCCGACCCGGAGGTGGTGCTCTACACCCTGTTCGGCGTGATCACCTGGAAGTACCTGGGCTTCGGCATCATCCTGCTGCTGGCCGGGCTCCAGGGCATCCCCGAGGAGCTGCGCGAGGCCGCCGCGCTGGACGGCGCGACCCCGTGGCAGACCACCAGGCACGTGCTGCTGCCGCTGCTCGGCCCGACCGTCCGCATCTGGGTGTTCCTGTCGGTCATCGGCTCGCTCCAGCTGTTCGACCTGGTGTGGATCATGACCCTGGGCGGCCCGGCGAACGCCTCCACCACCATGGCGACCTACCTGGTGGACCACGGCTTCAAGCGCTACGAGATCGGCTACGGCAGCGCCGTCGCCGTCATCGTCTTCGTGGTCTGCTTCGCGTTCGCCCTGCTGTACCAGCGCTTCGCGCTGCGCCGCGACACCGAGGGGGCGCTGGGCTGATGGCCGCCACGCACACCAGGACCGGGCTCGCCGCCGGGTACACCGCCGCGATCGCGGTCGTCGGGATCACCGTCGTGCCGCTGCTGTTCGTGGTGCTCGGCGGGTTCCGCACGAACGCCCAGATCAACAACGACCCGGCGGGCCTGCCCGCCCCGTGGGTGCTGGACAACTACGCGTCGATCCTCGGCTCGTGGGAGTTCTGGCGCTTCCTGGGCAACAGCGCCACGATCGCCCTGGTCGCCACGCTCCTCGCGATCGCCTGCGGCTCGGCGGCGGGCTTCGCCCTGTCCCGCTACCGCTTCAAGGGCCGCGAGGCCGTCTACACCCTGTTCACCCTGGGCCTGCTGGTCCCCGTGGGCCTGGCCGCCCTGCCGCTCTACCCCTGGCTGCGCCAGCTCGGCCTCCTGGAGTCCACCTGGGGCGTGGCGCTCCCGCAGGCCGCGTTCTCCCTCCCCGTCACCATCGTGATCCTGCGTCCGTTCATGCGCGCGATCCCGCAGGAGATCGAGGACGCCGCGACCCTGGACGGCGCGACCAGGCTCGGCTTCTTCTGGCGCGTCCTGCTGACGCGCGACACCTGGCTGCCCAAAAACGGCGGCGACTTCAACTCGTTCTATTACCCGCTCTACCAGTTCGCCGGCGAACAGATTGCCGCCGGGCGGTTCCCCCTCTGGAACCCGGAGGTCTGGGGAGGTGTCCCGTTCGCCGCCAACCAGCAAGCCGGGCTCTTCTCGCCGCTCAACCTGCTGGCGTTCGCCTTCGCTCGTCCGTTCGGCTACGAC
>NZ_JBQGCX010000088.1:0-1884 GCF_052038725.1 Actinosynnema sp. | reverse complement strand
GACGGCCTTGCCGACCGCGTACCCGATGAAGCCCGCGATGGACGCGCCGAACGTGAAGAACGCGGCGGCGGCTGCGGCGATCGCGCCCGCCAGCAGCGAGCCCAGGAACTGGGCGATCATGTCGCGGACGATGTCGCGCAGCACCTGCACGAGCACCCCGCAGACGGCGACGATCTTCGCCTTCTGCTCGACCGCGTTGGCCAGCGAGTCGAGCTCCTCGCCGAGCTCGGCCATGCTCGCCTTGAACGCCTCCTGGGACTGCCCGCTCCACTCCTGCGGCTGCGCCAGGGTGTTGCGGTGCGTCTCGGCCAGCACCCGCATCTCCACCGCGTTGGCCTTGGTGGCCGCCACGTTGGCGTTGACGTCGTCCGGGTCGCCCACGAGCTGGTCGAGCGGTTCCCGCAGGAACGTGACGTGCTCGATGAGCCAGCCGATGCCCGCGCCCAGGATCGTCCCGAACGGGTCGACGGCCAGCAGCGCCGTCGAGGACGCGGCGCCGATGGCCGCGAAGGTCACGTCGAGCACCCTCTCCGCCTCGGTCTCGGCGTCCTCGCCGATGGAATCGATCATCTCGTCCCAGGACGAGATGAACAGGGAGCCTGTGAACGCGTTCTCCTCGGTGATCTCCATCCCGGGAGGTGATTCCACGGCCATGCAGGGACCTTCTTCACTGTGCGCGTCGACGAATGACCGGGCTCGACGGATGTCGGCAGGGTGCCCGGCGATTTGTCGAACATTATCAGCGGATGAACTTGAGTCAACGGGCAAGTTAACCGAAACGCGGTGCACCGGACCGGACTTCTGTCCTGATGCGACGTTGATCACCCCGTTGACGAGGGGTTCCGAGCGCGGTCGGCGCTCGGCGTCCGTCCATCCTGAACGGACGAAGCCCAGGTGTCGACCCCTGACCGCGTTTTCCACTGTGGAGCGGAGCATTCCAACGCCCCTATCACAGGACGGTTGCGGAGCGCGGCGAACGCGGTCCACCGGCGCGTCGGGAAGGGAACCGAAGGCACTGGCGCGGCCGATCACGGCCTGGTAACCGGAACCCCTCAGCGCGGTTCCCGGCCGCGCGCGGGGCTTTCCGGACGATTCCCCGGATGCCTCCGGGGTCAGCCCCGGCCGAAGAGCGCGAAGAGGGCGTAGCGCCGGTAGGTGACCCGCCGGAACGCCTCGGCCGCCGCGCGGCTCTCCCGCACGCCCAGTTCGGCGGTCTCCACCCGCACGGCGCTCTCCCTGACCGCCCGGTCGTGCTCGACCCGCTTCCGAGCGGCGTCCGCGCGCTCGCGGGTGAGCCGCTCCAGCAGCGCCGCGTGCTCGGCCCGGTGCCGGTCCTTGAGCAGCACCACGGCCCGCTCGCGCTCGGCGATCGCGGAGGAGTGCTCGGCGTCCAGCTTGGCGCTCTCGGCGGCGAAGCGGGCCTTCAGCGCGCCGCGCTCGGCCGGGCCCAGCTGCACCGGCTCACTCGCCTTGGCCTGCTTGAGCAGGGTGAGGCGCCACCGCTCGACCCGGCCCGCCTTGACCTCGCCGATGCCGGGCACGCGCACCGCGCCGCCACCGGCCAGCCGGAACAGCACGACCGACTCCTGGCCGGGGTTGCGCACCACGCCGGTGAAGTCGGCGGCGGTGCGGATGCCCGAGTCGGCGAGCTTGGCGGTGAGCGCCTCGCCGATGCCCTCGATGCCCGCGCCCTTGAGCGGGAACCGGGCCAGGTGGTGCAGCACGTGCGCCTTCTTGGCCTGCGCCAGGAGCTTCTCCTCCGCGTCGCGGGTCTTGCGGGCGAGCGCCTGCTTGGCGCGCTCGGTCTCCACGACGAGCCGGGCGGTGTCCGCCTGCCGCTCCGCGACCTCCCGCTTGTGCCGGTCGGCCAGCTCGCGCTGCTCG
>NZ_JBQGCX010000087.1:0-5780 GCF_052038725.1 Actinosynnema sp. | reverse complement strand
GCACGCACTCGTGCAGGAACACCGAGTTCAGCACCTGGCGGGCGGCCGGGTTGAGGCCGAAGGACACGTTGGACAGCCCGAGCGTGGTGCGCACCTCGGGGTAGCGGCGCTTGAGCTCGCGGATCGCCTCGATGGTCTCCAGCGCGTCGCGGCGGACCTCCTCCTGCCCGGTGGTGATCGGGAAAGTGAGGGTGTCGACGACGATGTCCTCGACGTGCATGCCGTGGTTGGTGGTGAGGTCGACGATGAGCCGGTCGGCGACGCGGACCTTCCAGTCGGCGGTGCGGGCCTGGCCCTCCTCGTCGATGCACAGGCCGACGACGGCCGCGCCGTGCTCGGCGACCAGCCGCATGATGCGCTGGAACCGCGAGTCGGGGCCGTCGCCGTCCTCGTAGTTGACCGAGTTGACCGCGCAGCGCCCGCCCAGGTGCTCGAGACCCGCCTGGAGCACCTCGGGCTCGGTGGAGTCGAGCATGATCGGCAGGGTGGACGCGGTGGCCAGGCGGGAGGCGAGCGCGGACATGTCGGCGACGCCGTCGCGGCCCACGTAGTCGACGTTGAGGTCGATCAGGTGCGCGCCGTCGCGGGTCTGGTCGCGGGCGATGCCCACGCAGTCGTCCCAGCGGTCGGCGAGCATGGCCTCGCGGAAGGCCTTGGAGCCGTTGGCGTTGGTGCGCTCGCCGATCATCAGCACGGACGCGTCCTGCTGGAACGGCACGGCCTGGTAGAGCGAGGACACGCCCGGCTCGGGGCGCGGGCGGCGGGTGGTGGGGCCGAGGTCGCGCACGGCGGCGGCGACCTGGCGGACGTGCTCGGCGGTGGTGCCGCAGCAGCCGCCGACCAGGCGGGCGCCGAACTCGGTGGCGAACCCGCGCAGCGCCTGCGCCAGCTCCTCGGGGCCGAGCGGGTAGACCGCGCCGTTCGGGCCGAGCTGCGGCAGGCCCGCGTTGGGCATGACCGACAGCGGGATGCGGGCGTGCTTGGCGATGTGCCGCAGGTGCTCGCTCATCTCGGCGGGGCCGGTGGCGCAGTTCAGGCCGACCAGGTCGATGCCGAGCGGTTCGAGGGCGGTGAGGGCGGCGCCGATCTCGGAGCCCAGCAGCATGGTGCCGGTGGTCTCGACGGTGACCTGGGCGATGATCGGCACGCGCAGGCCCTCGGCGTCCATGGCGCGCTTGGCGGCGACGATCGCCGCCTTGGTCTGGAGCAGGTCCTGCGAGGTCTCGACGATGATGGCGTCGGAGCCGCCGACCAGCAGGCCCCGGATCTGCTCCACGTAGGAGTCGCGCAGCACCGAGTAGGCGACGTGGCCGAGGGTGGGCAGCTTGGAGCCGGGGCCGACCGAGCCGAGCACGAAGCGCGGGCGGCCCGGCTCGGCGTGCTCGTCGGCGGCCTCGCGGGCGAGCTGGGCGCCGAGGCGGGACAGCTCGAAGATGCGGTCCTGGATGCCGTAGTCGGAGAAGTTGGAGAGGTTCGCGCCGAAGGTGTTCGTCTCGACCGCGTCGGCGCCCGCCTCCAGGTAGCCGCGGTGCACGGCGCGCACCACGTCGGGCCGGGTGGTGTTCAGGATCTCGTTGCAGCCCTCGTGGCCTGCGAAGTCGTCGAGGGACAGGTCGAACGACTGGAGCATGGTGCCCATGGCCCCGTCGGCCACGACCACGCGTTCGGTGAGTGCGTCCAGCAGGGGGGACGAGACACGATCCGACATGGCGCCAGCCTACGACGTCAGGGGCGCCCGAAGGGTCGTAGGCTGGCCCGGTGACCGATCCGGACCAGGCCGCCCAGACCCCCTTCGACCCCGACGAACCCCTCACCAACCCGATCATGGTGGCGGCGTTCGAGGGGTGGAACGACGCTGGAGACGCAGCCAGCACTGCGATCGAGCACCTGCAGCTGACCTGGGAGGCCAAGCCGCTGGCGGAGATCGACCCGGACGAGTACTACGACTTCCAGGTGACACGACCCACAGTCCGCATGGTGGACGGCCTCACCCGGCGGGTCGAGTTCCCGACGACCCGGCTGACCGTGTGCAGACCACCCGGTTCGGCGACGGACGTCGTGCTGGTGCACGGGATAGAGCCCAACATGCGGTGGCGCAAGTTCGCGGCCGAGCTGCTCGGGCACATCGAGCGGCTGGGCGTGACGACCGTGGTCACGCTGGGCGCGCTGCTGATGGACACCCCGCACACCAGGCCGGTCCCGGTGTCGGGCACCGCGTACGACCCGGCCGCCGCCGCGAAGTACGGGCTGGAGCAGACCAAGTACGAGGGTCCGACCGGGATCGTCGGCGTGTTCCAGGACATGTGCGTGCAGGCGGGCATCCCGGCCATCTCGTTCTGGGCCGCGGTGCCGCACTACGTGTCGCAGCCGCCCTCGCCCAAGGCCACGCTCGCCCTGCTGCACCGGGTGGAGGAGGTCCTGGACGTGGAGGTGCCGCTCGGGGCGCTGCCGGAGCAGGCCGAGGAGTGGGAGCGCACGGTCAGCGAGATGGCCGACGAGGACGAGGACGTGCGCAACTACGTGCGGGCGCTGGAGGAGCGCGGCGACGCGGAGATCGAGATCACCGAGGCGAGCGGGGACGCGATCGCGGCGGAGTTCGAGCGGTACCTGCGGCGGCGCGGGCGCGGACCGGGCCGGGGACCCTCGGGGCTGTGAGCTGCGGGGACCCGCGCCCCCGGAGTCCGGTTCGGACGGTCCGGCCGGGTCGCCGCCCCCCTGCACCCCCCTGATCCCGCGCCGGGAGCCCCCGTCGCTGCGCGTTCCCGCACCGCGGGCGCGTCCCGCGGGGCGCGCGCTCCCCGCGCACGGCGCCACCCGGTCGGGGCGTTTTCCCGGTGAGCGGGCCGAGCGGGGCGCTACCGGCGGTGGTCACGCGCCTGCGGTTGCCCCACCCGAGCAGAACTCACCCGTTCGTGGCGGGCAGTCCTCGCGAACGATGACGAATACTCCGTCATGTGAGCGACGAGTCCTGGAACGCCGAGGTCAACCGGGTCGCCGCGCTGAAGGCGCTGCGCCTGCTGGACACACCGCGCGAGGAGCGCTTCGACCGGATCACGCGGCTGGCGCGCGACGTGCTGCACACCCCGGTGGCGGTGGTGACCCTGGTGGACACCGACCGGCAGTGGTTCAAGTCGTGCGCGGGCTTCGACGCGACCGAGACCAGCCGGGGCATCTCGGTGTGCTCGCACGCGATCCAGCAGGACGACGTGTTCGAGGTGCCCGACCTGGCCGACGACCGCAGGTTCGCCGGGTTCCCGGTGGTGACGAAGGCGCACCTGCGGTTCTACGCGGGCCAGCCGATCAGCGCCCCGTCCGGGCACCGGGTGGGCACGCTGTGCGTGCTGGACCGGGAGCCGCGCACGCTGTCCGACCAGGAGCGGCAGCGGCTCAAGGACCTGGCGGCGTGGGTGGAGCTGGAGTGCGCGGTGGTGCAGTCGACGCTGGCCGCGCAGGACGCGGAGCGGGTGAAGCGGGACTTCACCGCGCTGGTGAGCCACGAGCTGCGCACCCCGCTGACGTCGGTGCACGGGTCGCTGGAGCTGCTGGCGTCCGGCCGGTTCGGGGAGATGCAGGCGCAGGCCTCGCGGCTGGTGGAGATCGCCGTGAAGAACACCGACCGGCTGGTGCGGCTGGCCAACGACGTGCTGGACCTGTCGCGCGTGCAGTCCGGGCAGCTGCGGCTGCGGCCCGCGCCGGTGGAGCTGGCGGACGTGGTGGAGAACGCGGTGATCGCCGTGGAGGGCACGGCCGAGCTGTGCCACGTGCCGCTGGTGACGCGCAAGGACCCGGTGACCGTGCGCGGGGACGCGGACCGGCTGGTGCAGGTGGTGACGAACCTGCTGGCGAACGCGGTGAAGGTGTCGCCGCCGGGGCAGCCGGTGGAGGTGGGGTGCTCCGTCACGGGCTCGGTGGCGCGGGTCTCCGTGCGCGACCACGGGATGGGCATCGACCACGACGAGGCGAAGCGGATCTTCGAGCCGTTCGTGCAGCTGGGGGCCAAGAGCGGCGGCGCGGGGCTGGGGCTGGCGATCACGCGGGGCATCGTGGAGGCGCACGGCGGGACGATCTCGGTGGAGTCCGAGGCCGGGATCGGCAGCACCTTCACCGTCACCCTGCCAGTCGGTGGTCCTCTGGTGGACCGCCCGTGGTGGTGACCCAGCCGAGCGCGGACCCGACCTGGTGACCGATGCGCAGCGGGTCGAACGGCTTGGGCAGCACGGCGAGCGCGCCCGCGGCGACCAGCTCGGCGTCGAGCGCGGGCTCGTGGGAGGCGGTGACGAACACGACCGGGGGGCCGTCGAGCGCGACCTGGGCGAGGACGTCCCGCCCGCTCACGCCCGGCATCTCCAGGTCGAGCAGCAGCCCGTCGACCTGCCCCGCCCGGCACCGCTCCAGCGCGTCCGCGCCGGTGCCGGTGCCGTCGACCTGCCAGCCGCTGTCCAGCAGGGACAGCAGGAGCAGCTCGCGCACGTCGGGGTCGTCGTCGACGACGAGCAGCCGCTTGGTGTTCATCGGACCTCCTGGTTGACGCGGTAGCCGACACCGCGGACGGTGGCGATGAAGTCGCGCGGCGCCCCGGCGGCCACGAGCTTGCGGCGCAGGTTCGACACGTGGACGTCCACCGCGTGGTCGTCGGCCAGCCACTCCTCGCCCCAGGCGCGCCTGCGCAGCTGGTCGCGGGTGCGGACCTGTCGGGTGTTCTCGGTGATGGCGGCCAGCAGCTCGAACTCGATCTTCGTGGTGGCCACGTGGTTGCCGTTGACCTCGACGGACCTGGCGTCCAGGTCGACCTCGACCGGGCCGACGACGCGCCTGCTGTCGCGGGCGGCGGGGATGCGGGGGCGGCGCAGCACGGTGTGCACGCGGGCCACCAGCTCCCTGGGGGAGAAGGGCTTGGTGAGGTAGTCGTCCGCGCCCGCGGACAGGCCGACGAGCTTGTCGACCTCGTCCGCGCGGGCGGTCAGCATCAGCACGTAGGCGGTGGAGAACTGGCGCAGCCTGCGACAGACCTCCAGGCCGTCGGGGCCGGGGATGTTGAGGTCGAGCAGCACGACCTCCGGGTCCCACTGGCGGACCAGCTCCAGCGCGGTGTCGCCGTCGCCCGCGCTGCGGACGTCGAACCTCGCGTCGGTCAGGGCCATCTCGATCACGGTGCGGATCTCCTGGGTGTCCTCGACAACCAGGACCTTCGAGGTGCTCACGCCGCACAGTGTGGCCGGGGCGACGAGCGCCTGCCCGTTCACCTGCGGGCCTTGGAGTGCCTGCCGGGAGGGGCGGGCTGGATGAGGGCGCGCTTGAGCGCGAGCAGGAGCGCGAGGCCGACCAGGACGATCACCGCGACGCGCAGCCAGCCCGCCTGGCCGACCGCGAGGGCGGCGCGGCCGACGCCGGGCAGGTCGCCGATGCCGACCGGCACGGTGGCGGACTCGATGCGCAGCGCCTGCGGGTCGGGGTCGGTGTTGTTGTCGCCCTTGGTGCGCACGACGGTCTTGCCCTCCGAGGTGTTCAGCGAAATCACCCGGTGGGCGTACCGCTCGCCCTCCATGTCCGGGCGGGGCAGGACGACGACGTCGCCGACCTTGAGCTGGGAGACCGGGGTGGCGCGGGTGACGAGCAGGTCGCCGGGGTTGAGGACGGGCTTCATCGACGGGGTCAGGACCGGGGCGAAGCCGATCTTGAGGATGACGACGGCGACGGCGGCGGCGACCGCGGCGGTGGCGACGAGGAACAGCAACACGCCGCCGAGGACGCGCAGGGCCTTGCGGCGGCGCCACCCGCGG
>NZ_JBQGCX010000086.1:0-2020 GCF_052038725.1 Actinosynnema sp. | reverse complement strand
GCTGCGGGGCGGCGGTGGCGGCGACGGCGTGGGCGACGGCCGCGCCGACCCCGGCCGCCGAGGTGAGCCTGGCGGTGGCGGTGATCCGGGCGGGCCAGGGGCCGAGCTGGGCGCGCACGTGCAGGTGGCCGGTGGTGGCGGGCGCGGCGGCGGAGGCGGTCGCGCAGCAGAGCGCGGCGATGCCCGCGACCAGGAGCGCCAGCGGGGCGAGCGGTCCGGCGAGCGCCGCGGCGGGGGTGAAACCGGCGAGGACGCCCGCGCCGAGCGAGGCCCCCAGCACCAGCACCACTGCCCCGGATCGGTGCGTCACTGTCACCGTGACACAGTCGCAGATGGATCCGGCAGCCGCTAACGGCCACCCGCTTGACGCACGATCGTGTTAATTGTTACTCGACGCAGTCAGCTGTGGCACGCCCAGCCGGGTCGGAGCAAGACCTTTAGCATTCGTCAGCGTCCGTCACCCGTTCCCGCAGCACACCTGGTAAGTGCCGGGAGGAAACCCGACGAGGAGCAGCAACTTGACCGCGCCGAAGCTGTCCATCACCGACAGTGACCTGACCACCGCCTCTGACGCCATCGTGGTGGGAACCCTCCAGGGCCCCGACGGGCTCGCGCTCATCCCGGCCGCCGCGCCCGTCGACACCGCCTTCGACGGCGCCCTGCTGGAGGTGCTGGGCGCGCTGGGCGCGACCGGCAAGACCGAGGAGGTCGTGACCATCCCGACCATGGGCAGGCTGGAGGCCCCGATCGTGCTCGCGGTCGGCCTCGGCAAGCCCGGCGCGGACGGCCAGGTCAGCGAGGAGCAGGTGCGCAAGGCCTCCGGCGCGGCGGCCCGCGCGCTGGTCGGCAAGAAGCGCGCCGTGACCACCCTGTCGTCCGTGCACCTGGCCGCCGCGGTCGAGGGCGCTCTGCTGGGCGGGTACACCTTCAAGGAGTACAAGTCCGACAAGGGTGAGGGCCCGGTCGCCAGGCTGGACCTGGTGCCGCCCGCCGAGGGCGTGAAGCGCGCGCACAACGCCACGCTCAAGGCCGCGACCGCGATCGCCGAGGCCGTCACGGCCACCCGCGACCTGATCAACACCCCGCCGAACGACCTGTACCCGGCCTCGTTCGCCGAGCGCGCCGTCGCGCTGGCCTCGGCCGAGGGCGTGGAGACCGAGGTGCTCGACGAGAAGGCGCTGCGCAAGCAGGGCTTCGGCGGCATCCTCGGCGTCGGCGGCGGCTCGACCCGCCAGCCGCGCCTGGTCCGGCTGTCCTACAAGGGCCCGAAGGCGACCAAGAAGGTCGCGCTGGTCGGCAAGGGCATCACCTTCGACACCGGCGGCATCTCCATCAAGCCCGCGGGCGGCATGGACGAGATGACCTCGGACATGAGCGGCGCGGCGGCCGTGGTCGCCACCGTCGTGCTCGCGGCGAAGCTGAAGTACCCGCTGGACATCACCGCGTGGGTGCCGATGGCGGAGAACATGCCGTCCGGCGCGGCCTACCGGCCCGGCGACGTGCTGAAGATGTACGGCGGCAAGACCGTCGAGGTGCTGAACACCGACGCCGAGGGCCGGTTGATCCTGTCCGACGCGATCACCCGCGCGTGCGAGGACGGCCCGGACTACCTGATCGACGTGGCCACGCTGACCGGCGCGCAGGTCGTGGCGCTGGGCAAGCGCACCTCGGGCGTCATGGGCACGGACGAGCTGCGCGACCGGGTGGCCGAGCTGGGCCGCGCGGTGGGCGAGCAGGCGTGGGCGATGCCGCTGCCGGAGGAGCTGCGCGGCGACCTGGACTCGCGGCTGGCGGACCTGGCGAACGTCACCGGGCACCGGTGGGGCGGGATGCTGTCGGCCGGCCTTTTCCTCAAGGAGTTCGTGGCCGAGGGCGTGCAGTGGGCGCACATCGACATCGCGGGCCCGGCCTACCACACCGGTGGCGCGCACGGGTACACCACGAAGGGCGGCACGGGCGTCCCGGTGCGGACGCTCGCGGCGCTGCTCGCGGACATCGCGGACAAGGGCTGACCTCCGGG
>NZ_JBQGCX010000085.1:0-9991 GCF_052038725.1 Actinosynnema sp. | reverse complement strand
ATCCCACTGAACAAGCTGCTGGAACTGCTGGAGGAACACCCGCCAAAGCCAAAGCCGAAGCGCTAGTGCAGCTAGTACGAGCGCCGAGTGGTCCACAGGTGCGGTGGTCGGGGCGCTCGGCTGCCGCGCCCGTGGACAGCTCGCCGCCTTGGCGGCGACGACCAGCCCACCGGCTTGCCCTCGGAACTGAGGGTCACCGGGACGTGAGGTGCCACGTCTTTGCCTCGTTTAATGACGGCAGACGTCCACAGCGCACGGTCCACAGTGGTCGTTCGCGGACGTTAAGCGGCCTGATGGCGAGTGATGCCGAGTCAGCTTGACAAATGACGGCAGAGTGGACTTGTAATCCGTCAGGTCGTGGGTTCGAACCCCACCCGTCCTACGCACTCCACCAGCGGAAACAGACTTTATCATGATCATTTAGTCATGCCTTGCCCATGGGTTTGCCCGTGGCGATCGGGCGATCATCCGCCGTCCTACCTGCGTCGATGCCCTCAACCGAGGTGGGACCACTGCCCAGTCAGGCAGTGGTCCAGTTCTGCGGGCACGGGCCGTGACGAGCAGCAGGGTGGGATTCGGGGGATGTGGGGTTCACTCGGACGAGGGATTCCCGAACCCCCTCTGCCGTCCGCGCTACGCCGGGTCCCAGTGGGCGGTGCCCGTCGCCAGGGCAGTCACCTGCTCCACCGCCGCGGCGCGGACGCGGTCCGGGGCGGCGCCTGCGTCCGCTCGCACGTGCAGCACCGCGCCGTCCCTGCCGGGGATCTTGCGCAGCAGGAACCACGCCCCCACCACGTTGTCGCGGCGCCGCTGGCGAATCGCCTGGGTGACCCGCTGGTGCACCTGGTCGGTCAGCTTTCCCGGTCGCTCCACGGCGTAGCGGACCGGGCGGAGGTCTCGGAGCAGGACGGCCGTGCCGCCCGTCTCGGCGGTCACCACCTCGTCCTCCACGGCCTCGGTCACCGTCAGCGCCTTGCCGTCCCACGTCGCCTTGCTCACCAGGTGCCACCCGACTCGCCTCGGGGGCTGCTCCGGCAGCCACAGGCCCAGCGGGGTCGCCACCAGCCAGCCCTCGCCGGACGGCGCCGAGGCGGCCACGTGCTCCTCCGGTTCCAGCGCCCCGGTGAAGCCCTCCGGCGCGCCCGAACCGAACAACCTGTCCCACAGACCCATCAGCAAGCCCCCAACCACAGCGTCCGCCCGACCAAAAGCCAAGCCAAGAGCTACAGGCCGTTGATGCCCTGCTGCCCCAGCTCCTTGTGGTACTCCTCCAGCGCGATCAGGTCCCCGAACAAGGCTCGGTACTCGTCCGCCTCCTCGATCGGCGACACCCGCCGCAGCCTCGACTTGATCTCGGTGATCTGCGCCCCGACGAGAACCTGCTGCAACCGCGCCAGCACGCTCTGCACGTACCGGTACTCGTCGCCCTTGGTCCGCAGCGGCTCCACCGCCAGCTCCGTCAGCAGCGGCCTCGCCGACGGCACGGGGCACGCCTGGCCGACCGCGTCCACCAGCGCGGGCCCGGTCAGGCCGGACGCGGTGCCGCCCGCCTCGCGCAGCGCGCGGTGCAGGGCCAGGTACAGCGGGTTCGTGAACGCCTCGTCCGGCAGCGAGTCGTAGTACGGGCTCACCATCTCCGGCACCTGCAGCGCCGCCTTCAGCGCCTCCCGCTGGTGCCACAGCGCCGGGTCGCGCGGGTTCGGGCGCGGGGGGGCGTCCACGGCCACGTCGAGCGCGCCCTGGTTCGGGTCGACCGGGCGGCGGCGCGGGGCGGCCTTCGCGGTGCCGGTCGCGGTCTCGCGGACCCGCCTCACCACCGACGCCTCGTCCTCCCAGCCGACCCACCACGCCAGCCTCGTGGCGTAGCCGTCGCGCTTGGAGCTGTCCTTGATCTGCGCGACGAACGGCACCATCTTCCGCAGCGCCTCGGCGCGCCCGTCGACCGAGTCGAGGTCGTAGTCGCGCAGCTGGGCCTTGATCGCGAACTCCACCAGCGGGGTGCGCCTGGCGACCAGGTCGCGCACGGCCACGTCGCCCTTCTCCTGCCGCAGCTCGCACGGGTCCATGCCGTCCGGCGCGACCGCGATGTACGTCTGGGCCGAGAACTGCTGCTCGCCCTCGAACGCCTTGAGCGCCGCCTTCTGCCCTGCCGCGTCGCCGTCGAAGGTGAAGATGACCTCGCCGTTGACCGAGTCGTCGATGAGCAGCCTGCGCAGCACGTTCATGTGGTCGGCGCCGAACGCCGTGCCGCACGACGCGACCGCGGTGGGCACGCCCGCCAGGTGCATCGCCATGACGTCGGTGTACCCCTCGACCACCACGGCCTGCCGCCGCTTGGCGATCTCCCGCTTGGCCAGGTCCAGCCCGAACAGCACGTGCGACTTCTTGTAGATCGGCGACTCGCTGGTGTTCAGGTACTTGGCCTGGATCGGGTCGTCGTCGAAGATCCGGCGCGCGCCGAACCCGACCACGTCGCCGCCCAGGTCCCGGATGGGCCACAGCAGCCTGCGGTGGAACCGGTCGATCGGGCCCTGGCGGCCCTCCTTGGTCAGCTGCGCCTTGATCAGCTCGGTCAGCTCGAACCCGCGCCCGAGCAGGTGCTTGGTGAGCTTGTCCCAGCCGTGCGGGGCGAAGCCGCAGCCGAACTGGCGGGCGGCGGCCTCGTCGAAGCCGCGCTGCGCCAGGAACTCGCGGGCGGGCATCGCGTCCGGCGTGGCCAGCTGCTCGGCGTAGAACTCGGCGGCGGCCCGGTGCGCCTCCAGCAGCCTGCTGCGGGTGCCGCGGTCGCGCTGGATGGTCGCGCCGCCGCCCTCGTAGGTCAGCTGGATGCCCGCGCGGTCCGCGAGCCGCTCCACGGACTCCACGAAGCCCAGGTGCTCGATCTTCATGATGAACGCGATGACGTCGCCGCCCTCGCCGCAGCCGAAGCAGTGGAACGTGCCGTGGCTGGGGCGGACGTTGAACGACGGCGACTTCTCGTCGTGGAACGGGCACAGGCCCTTCAGCGAGCCCCCGCCCGCTCGGCGCAGCGAGACGTGATCGCCGACGACGTCCTCGATGCTGCTGCGGTCCCGCACCAGCGCGATGTCGGTCTCCCGGATGCGTCCTGCCACGGCGACCGAGTCTAGTGCTGGCAGACTGGTGCTCGTGACCACCACGGGGGACGGCGGGGTTCCGGACGGCTCGGACCTGGCGCTGGAGCTCCAGGAGCACCGCGCGCACCTGGTGGGGGTGGCGTACCGGCTGACCGGGTCCGTCGCGGACGCCGAGGACGCGGTGCAGGAGGCGTGGCTGCGGCTGTCGGGGCTGTCCGAGCGGGCTCGGGCGCAGATCCGCGAGCCGCGCGCGTGGCTGACCACGGTGGTGGGCCGGGTGTGCCTGGACCGGTTGCGGTCGGCGGCGGTGCGGCGGGAGCGGTACGTGGGCAGCTGGCTGCCCGAGCCGCTGGTGGGCGAGGTCGTGGACGAGCCGCTGGACGCGGTGGTGCGCGACGACGGGGTGCGGATGGCCGCGCTGGTCGTGCTGGACCGGTTGACGCCCGAGCAGCGGGTGGCGTTCGTGCTGCACGACGCGTTCGGGCTGCCGTTCGACGAGATCGCGGCGGTGCTGGGCGTGGAGGTCGCGGCAGCGCGGCAGCACGCGTCCAGGGGCAGGCGCGCGGCGGCGGCGGCGGACCCGCCGCCCCGCGTGGCGCTGGCCGAGCAGCGCGAGGTGCTGGGGCGGTTCGTGGCGGCGCTGGCGGCCGGTGACGTGCAGGCCGTGCTGAGCCTGCTGCACCCGGACGCGCTGGTGATCAGCGACGGCGGCGGCAAGGCGCGCGCGGCGATCAACCAGGTCGTCGGCGCGGACCGGGTGGCGCGGTTCATGCTCGGGCTCACGCTCAAGCACGGCGGGCTGGGCGACGCGCGGCCGGTGCTGGTGAACGGGGACCTGGGGCTGCTGCGGCAGGCGAGCCCGGAGGTGTCGCGGCGGATCACGTCGGTGGTGGTGCGGGACGGGCTGGTCGTGGCGCTCTACGACATCTCGAACCCGGACAAGCTGGGGCACGTGGACTTCGACGGACCTGCCTCCGACGGACCTGCCTCCGACGGGCCGAGGGTCGCCGAGGCGGGCTGAGGGCGCGGCGGCTCACAGCCGCCGCACGTCCAGCGCCTCCTCCACCACCCCGCCGCTCCCGTCGGGCCACACCACGCACGCCCCGGCGCCGTCGCGCTCGGCGACCGCCTCCACCAGCTCCACCCCCCGGTAGAGCAGCCCGGCCCCGTCGTCGGTGCAGTGCGTCACCGGCAGCTCGCCGCCGCCCACCGCCGCGCGCACGGCGGGCCGCCGCGCGGGCTCCGAGTCCAGGTGCACCCCGCTGCCGTACGGCAGGAACCCGAGCCCGTCGCGCACCACGCGCAGCTCGGGCCCGAACGAGTCGGTCACCCCGCCCTCGTACCAGCAGATCGCCCCGGCCGACACCCCGCCGAGCACCACCCCGGCCTCCCAGGCGCGCCGGAACACCGGGCCCAGCCCGTGCACCCGCCACACCGCGAGCAGGTTCGCCACCGACCCGCCGCCGACCCACACCACGTCGTGCTCCAGCACGAACGAGGCGACGTCGTCCACCGGCGGCATGGTGAACAGGTTCAGGTGCGCCACGTCCCACCCGGCGAGCTGCCCGGCCTCGCTCAGGTGCGCGTTGAAGAACCGCTGGTCCCCGTTGGCGGTGCCCACGTGCAGCAGCCGGGGCCGACCGGTCGCGCCGGACAGCTCGACGGCGAACCGCACCAGGTCGCCGAACTCCAGCGACGTGCGCCGCCCGGCGCGGAAACCACCCGAGGTGGCGAGGATCGTCGGTTGCTCCGCAGGCATCCCCAGATCCTGGCAACGCCCCGCGCGCCCCGGCAACCGGGAACCCGCAGTCGCCCCCGTCCCGGTCGCGTTCACCCGAACCGACCACTCCCCCGCCGCGCCGGGCGGCTGCCGAACGGCCCGCACCCCGCGTTGTGGAACCATGACCGGGTGCGCATGACGCTGCTGGCCCGGCTCCGCCGCTACGTCCAGAGAACCCTGCTGGGCGGCATCGCGATCGTCCTGATCGTCACAGGGGGCACGACGTTCCGGGTCTGGCAGGTGGCCAGGGACGACGACCGCACGCACGCGGACATGGCGGTGGTCCTGGGCGCCGCGCAGTACAACGGGGTCCCCTCGGACGTCCTGGCCGCCCGGCTGGAGCACGCGCGCAGGCTCTACGAGCAGGACGTGGTGGACTACATCGTCACCACCGGCGGCCGTCAGCCCGGCGACAACTTCACCGAGGGCGAGGCGGGCCGGATCTGGTTGGAGGAGCGCGGGGTGCCCGCCGACCGGGTGATCGAGATCGGCGAGGGCACCGACACGCTGGGCAGCATCAAGGCCGTCGCGGAGCGGGCGCACGAGCGCTCGCTCAGGACCGCGGTGATCGTCAGCGACCCGTGGCACTCGCTGCGGGCCCGCACCATGGCCGAGGACCAGGGCCTGGACGCGTGGACGTCGCCGACGCGCAGCGGCCCGAACGTGCAGACCCGCGAGATGCAGCTCTACTACATCCGCCGCGAGACCATGGCGCTGATGTACTACCACCTGCTCAAGGCCCCGGTGGACGCCGTGGACGACATCCCGATCTAAAAGCCGATCTCCACACGGCGGTCGTCTCCCGGCCACGTCCGGGTCGCCCGCCCTCCCCTACGGTGTTCGGATGAACCCCGGCTACTCCGACCACGACGGCGCCAGGCTCCTCCCCGAACCGCCGAAGGCCGCCGTTCTGCCCGGTTCGCGCACCGAGCGCCGCACGCCGTACGCGCGGGACCGGGCGCGGGTGCTGCACTCGGCGGCGCTGCGCAGGCTGGCGGGCAAGACCCAGGTGGTGGGCCCCGGCGAGGGCGCCGAGGTCACCGGCGTGCCGCGCACCCGGTTGACGCACTCGCTGGAGGTCGCCCAGATCGGCAGGGGCATCGGCGAGGAGCTGGGCTGCGACCCGGACCTGGTGGACACCGCCGGTCTGGCGCACGACATCGGCCACCCGCCGTTCGGGCACAACGGGGAGCGCGCGCTCAACGAGCTGGCCGGGCCGTGCGGCGGGTTCGAGGGCAACGCGCAGACGCTGCGCATCCTGACCAGGTTGGAGCCGAAGACCGACCGGGGGCTGAACCTGACGCGGGCCTGCCTGGACGCGGCGACGAAGTACCCGTGGCCGAGGCAGCCGGGGCTGGTGAAGTTCGGCGCGTACGAGGACGACCTCGACGTGTTCGACTGGGTGCGGGAGGGCGCGCCGGGGCGGGAGCGGTGCCTGGAGGCGCAGGTCATGGACTGGGCCGACGACGTGGCGTACTCGGTGCACGACGTCGAGGACGGGGTGCTGGCGCACCGGATCAACCTGTACTCGCTGGGGGTCGCGGAGGAGCGGACGGCGATCGCGGAGCTGGCGGTGGCGAACCGGTTCTCGACGCGGTCGGTGGCAGAGCTGGAGGCGGTGGCGCAGGAGCTGGCGGTGCTGCCGGTGATCGCCGAGCTGGGGCACTACGACGCGACGCTGCGCGCCCAGTTCGCGCTCAAGCGGTTGACCAGCGAGCTGGTGGGGCGGTTCGCGTCGGCGGCGGTGGGGGCGACCAGGGCCGAGCACGGCGACGGGCGGCTGACCCGGTACGCGGCGGGGCTGGTGGTGCCGGAGCGGGCTGCGGCGGAGGTGGCGCTGCTGAAGGCGATGGCGGTGCGGTACGTGATGAGCGACCCGGTGCGCAGGGCGAAGCAGGAGCGGCAGCGGGAGCTGATCACCGAGCTGGCGCACGCCCTGCTGGAGCGGGCTCCGGGGGCGCTGGACCCGGCGTTCGCCCCGGCCTGGCACGCGGCGGGGGACGACGCGGCGCGGTTGCGGGTGATCGTGGACCAGGTGTCGCTGTTGACGGACGCGCAGGCGGTGGCGTGGCACCGGAGCCACGTGGAGGGGCTGTGACCGGTGGCACACTGGGGTGGTGGCTGAGGGCGCCCACCCGGTTCCCGGACGACGTGTGGAGGTGATCGGGTGCGCGACCGAGGGCACCTGACGTTCGCGCTGGCCCTGCACGACGCGCTGGCCCCGGACCGCACCCGGTCCGCCTGCTGGTCGCCGTACTCGGTCGCCAGCGCGCTCGGTCTGCTGGCCGAGGCGGCGCGCGGGCGGACCCGCGAGGAGCTGCTGGCGCTGCTCGGGCCCGGCGGTCCCGAGCTGGTGCGGGAGAGCGGGGTGGGCGCGCCCGCCGAGTTCGCCGTGGCGAACACCCTGTGGGCCGCCGACGACCTGCCGCTGGTGGACGGCTTCCTGCGGCGGCTGGCCGACTGGCCCGGTGGCGCCGCCCGCTCGGCCCCGTTCGCGGACGACCCGGAGGCGGCCCGCGCGCTGATCAACGCCGACGTCGCGGAGACCACCCGCGACCTGGTCCCGCAGCTGCTCCGGCCGGGCTCGGTACGGGCGGACACGGTGTCGGTGCTGGTCAACGCGCTGTACCTGAAGACCGCGTGGATGACCGCGTTCCCCGAGCGCGCGACCGCCGACCGGCCGTTCCACACCCCCACCGGCACCCGTCCGGTCCCGACGATGCGGGTGACCGCGAACGCCCGGCACGCCGCGCGCGCCGGGTGGCAGGCGGTCGCGCTGCCCGCCGAGGGCGGGGTGGAGCTGGTCGTGCTGCTGCCGGACGGCGGGCTGGGCGCGCTCGACGGCGTGCCCGAGGTTCTGGACGGGCTGGAGCAGCGGCGGGTGGACCTGTCGCTGCCGAGGGCCCGGCTGGAGTTCTCCGCCCGGCTGGGCGGGGCGCTGCGCGGCCTGGGCGTGCGGGCGGTGTTCGGCGCGGGCGCGGACCTGGGCGCGCTCAGCCCGGACCCGAGGCTGGTGGTCGGCGAGGTGGTGCACGAGGCGGTGCTGCGGGTGGACGAGCAGGGGCTGGAGGGGGCCGCGGCCACGGCGGTGCTGACGCGCGCGGCGGCGTTCCGGCCCGCCCCGGAACCGCTGGTGGTGCGGGTGGACCGACCGCACCTGCTGCTGGTGCGGCACGCCCGCACCGGGGCGGTGTTCTTCCTGGCGCAGGTGGTCTCGCCGTAGGGGCGGCGCGGGACCGGTGGCCCCGCGCCGCCCGAGCGTGATCAGCCCGCGCCCGGCCCGATCAGCTCCACGTCCCCCCGCCTGGCCGCCCACTGCTCCACGGCCTGGCGGCACGCCTGGTCCTGGTGCCGCACGCCCGCCATGTCCAGCCGCAGCCTGCGGTCGCCCGGCACCGCCTCCAGGCGGTCCAGCAGCTGGGGGAGCCGCAGGAACGTCGCGTTGCCGCGCACCTCCACGCGGTCGCCGTCCACGGTCACGCTCAGCCGCGACACGTCCCACGCCGTCTTGACCACGGCCGCCAGCAGGCCGGCGAGGGTGCCGGTCAGCAGGTCGGTGGTGACGATCAGGGTCGCGGTCAGCACCAGCACCGCCGCCTCGGCCCGGTCGGTCCTGGCCAGCGCGAGCACCCCGCGCGGCGCGAGGAGCTTCCAGCCCGCGTGCACCAGCAGGCCCGCCAGCACCGCGAGGGGGATGGCCGCCAGGGTCTGCGGCAGCAGCGCCACGAACACCAGCAGCCACACCCCGTGCAGCACCCTGGCCGCCCTGGTCCGGGCGCCCGCGTCGACGTTCGCCGCGCTGCGCACGATCACCGCCGTCATCGGCAGCGCGCCGACCAGCCCGCACAGGGTGTTGCCGACGCCCTGCGCGACGAGCTCGCGGTCGTAGTGGGTGCGGGGCCCGTCGTGCATCCGGTCCACCGCCGCCGCGCTGAACAGGCTCTCCGCCGACGCCACCAGCGCGAAGGTCAGCACCGCCCCGATCAGGGCGGGCGTGACCGGGGCCTCGCCGACGAACGTCAGCTCGTCCGCCAGCGCGCCGACCTGGATGCGCGGCACGTCGAACGCCGCCCCCGCCGCGCTGGCGACCACCACGGCCACCAGCACGCCGGGCACCCTCGCCAGCCGGTGGGGCGCGTGCCGCTTCCACAGCACGGCCACCACGACGGTCAGCGCGCCGAGCGCCGCCGCCGGGCCCGGCAGGTCGGGGACCAGCGCGGGCAGGCCGAGGAACTTCTCGGCCGTCGTGCCGGGCGCGGCGCGGCCCACCAGCGGGTAGAGCTGCCCGAGGATGAGCACCAGGCCGATCCCGGCGAGCATCCCCTGCACCACGGCGGGCGAGATGGCCCGGAACCAGCGGCCCAGGCGCAGCGCGCCGAGGAGGACCTGGAGCAGGCCCGCGCCGAGCACGATCAGGCCCAGCGAGGCCGCGCCGTGCGTGGCGACGGTGTCGGCCACCAGCACGGTCAGGCCCGCCGCCGGGCCGCTGACCTGCATGGTGCTGCCCGGCAGCAGGCCGACGACGACGCCGCCGACCACGCCGGTGACGATGCCCAGCTCGGCGGGCACGCCGGACGCCACCGCGATGCCGACGCACAGCGGCAGCGCCACCAGGAAGACCACGAGCGAGGCGCCGAGGTCGGGGACGAGGGTGGACCCGAGGCGGGTCCTGCGGCCCGGCCCGCGCTCGCGGGGGACGGGCTGCTGGAGCTGTTCGGTCACTGGGGGCTCCGTGAGGTTCGTGGGGGTGGCTTCCGCGCTCGCGGGGAGGCTCGGCCGCGGACTCGCGGGAGGGTGCACGGGCGGGCTCGCGGGAGGGCTCACAGGGGGCGGAAGCCCGCGGCTTCGAGCGCGGGGCGGCGGTGGCCCTCGGACCCGGCGCGCGCGGTGGGCTGCGGCTCGTGCGTGGACACGACGCCGGTCTCGATGTCGTAGAACCAGCCGTGGACGCGCACCGCGCCGCTCGCGACCCGCTCGGCCACGAACGGGTAGCGGGTGAGCGCGTCGAGCTGGGTGAGCACGTGCCTGCGGCCCTCGGCGCGCAGGGCGGGGTCGTCGGCGCGCTCGCCGGGCGTGAGGTGCTCGGTGAGCCAGCGGCGCAGGTGCGGCAGGTGGT
>NZ_JBQGCX010000084.1:0-1505 GCF_052038725.1 Actinosynnema sp. | reverse complement strand
GCGCTGGGGGCGCTGTGCCTGGCGAACCTGCTGGAGGTCGTCGTGGCCGGGCGGCGGTTCCAGCTGGTCAGCCCGCTGCGCGAGTACGCGGCCGAGCGCGCCGACGAGGAGGAGGACGAGGGGGAGCGGTTCGCGGCGGTGCTGCGGTCGCTCACCTGGCACCTGGCGAGCGCGCTGGCCGCCGACCGGGCGCTGGGAGCCGCGCGGACCGGCGCGGACCTCCCCGGCTCGGACCTCCCCGGCTCGGACCTCCCCGGCGCGGGCCGACCATTCGCGGACGCGGCCGAGGCGGGCGCGTGGTTCGCCGCCGAGCGGGTCAACCTGGTGGCGTGCGCGCGGCGGGCCGCGGAGCTGGGCGAGCACGGGGTGGCGTGGCGGTTGGCGGTGGCGCTGTTCGAGCACTGCTACCGGGTCAAGGCGTGGGACGACTGGATCACCGCGCACGAGCTCGGGCTGGTGTCGGCGCGGGCCTCCGGTGAGGCCGTCGGGGTGGCGCTGGTGCTCGGCGGGCTCGGGGTGGCGTTCCGGGAGCGGCGCGAGCACGCGCGCGCGGAAGCGTGCTTCCGTGAGGCGCTGGAGATCCACGAGGGCGCGCGGGACGAGCGCGGGACCGGGTGGGTCGCGATCCGGTACGCGCAGCTGTGCCGGGAGCTGGGGCGCGACGGCGAGGCGGTGGCGCTGGCGACTCGGGCGCTCGACGTGGCCGAGCGGTTGGGGGACCGGCAGGCGGCAGGGGAGGCGCGCAACAGCGTGAGCGGGCTGCACCGGGAAGCCGGGCGGACGGCCGAGGCGCTGGCGTTCGCGGAGGCCGCGCTGGGCGACTTCACCGCCGCCGGGTCGGCGCGGAGCGCGGCGTGGGCGCGGTTGAGCGCGGCGAACGCGCTGCGGGACGCGGGGCGGTTCGCCGAGGCGGTGGAGCTGTACGCGCTGGTGCGCGAGGCGCGGCGGGCGCCGGGGGAGGAGTACGGGCTGGCGCTGGTGCTTGCGGAGCTGGGGTGCGCGCGGTGCCTGGCCGGTGACGTGGCGACCGGGCTGGCGGAGCTGCGGGAGGGCTTGGCGCTGCTCCCCGAGGGGGACGTGGTCCGCGAGCGGGTGCGCGGCTGGGTCGAGCGCTTCACCGCCTCCGGCGAGGCGGGCTCGACCGGCGCCTGACCCGGCCGCTCACCGCAGGACCGGTGACCGACGGACCGGTGACCGACGGGCGCCCCCACGACCGGGGCGCCCGTTCGGGCGTCAGCGCTGCTCGCCCTCACGCCGGGTGAGCACCACGGGCCCGTCCTCGGTGATCGCGACGGTGTGCTCGGAGTGGGCGGTGCGGGAGCCGTCCGCCGAGCGGATGGTCCAGCCGTCCTCGTCGTAGACGATCCGGTCCGTCGTGCGCGCCAGCCACGGCTCCAGGGCCAGCGTCAGGCCGGGCCGCAGCTTGAGGCCGCGACCGGCCTTGCCCTTGTTGGGCACGTGCAGGTCCTCGTGCATCGTGCCCCCGATGCCGTGGCCGCCGAACT
>NZ_JBQGCX010000083.1:0-2218 GCF_052038725.1 Actinosynnema sp. | reverse complement strand
CGAACGGGCCGGAAAAGCCGGGGAGGGGCGCGGTGTCCCGCGCCCCTCCCCGGTCTTGCTCCCCCTGGCCCGCAGGCGAGGCGCCTCCCGCTCGGCCGAGGCCGAGGACCGGGATCAGACGAAGGCGTTCCACTTCTGGTTCGCCGCGCCGGTGCAGGTCCACAGCTGGACCCGCGTGCCGTCGGCGCTGGTGTTGCCCTTGATGTCCAGGCACTTGTCGGCGTTGATGTTCACGACGTCGTTCGCGCCGCTGACCGCCCACTTCTGCGCCCCGGTGCCGTTGCAGTCCCAGAGCTGGATGACGGTGCCGTCGGCCTTGCCGCTGTTCGACACGTCCAGGCACTTGCCCAGCGCGCGGATCGAGCCGTCGGTGTAGAAGGTCCAGTTCTGCGCCGCGTTGCCGTTGCACGAGACGATCTGGATCGGGGTGCCGCTGGCGCTGTTGGCCCACGGCACGTCCAGGCACTTGCCGCCGAGCCCGGTGACCCGGCCGCTCTTGACCACGCCGGGGTTGGTGCCGCCACCACCGCCGTTGCCACCGCTGGTGTCGGTGACCCGCACGTAGTCCACGAGCATCTGCTGCGGGAACTGGGTGCTGGCGTCCGGGTAGCCCGGCCACTCACCGCCGACCGCGAGGTTCAGGATCACGAAGAACGGCTTGTCGAACACCCACCGGTTGCCGTTGACCGACGCCGGGGTGGTCTGGAAGAAGACGTTGCCGTCGACCAGCCACTTGATCGAGTTCGGGGCCCACTCCACCGCGAAGGTGTGGAAGCCGTCCGCGAAGTTCGGGCCGGTGTAGGAGCCGCCGACCCCGCCGACGCCCGAGTAGCCGGGGCCGTGGATGGTGCCGTAGACCTTGTTCTGCTCGTGGCCCAGGAACTCCATGATGTCGATCTCGCCGCTGTTCGGCCACGGGTTCGAGCCGATGTCCTGGCCCAGCATCCAGAACGCGGGCCAGATGCCCTTGCCGCGCGGCAGCTTCATCCGCGCCTCGACCTTGCCGTACGTGGTCGTGAACTTGCCGGAGGTGTTGATCCGCGCCGAGGTGTACTGGCAGCGGCCGTACCAGCAGTTGTAGTTGCCGGGGTTCTCCTTCTTGGCCGTGATTACCAGGTTGCCCGACCCGTCGAGCGCGGCGTTGCCCGCTGAATCGGTGTAGTACTGGTGCTCGCGGTTGTTGCCGTTGTTGTCACCGGTCTCGGTGTTCCACTTCGACGAGTTGACCCGCTGGCCCGCGGAGCCGTCGAAGTTGTCCTCCCAGATGACCTTGCCCGCCTGGGCTGCCTGCTGGTACTGCGCGGGCTGCTGCGCCCCGATGGCCGTCAACGGCGCAGCCGCCAGACCCAGGGCGAGCGCCAGCGCGCCCACCGCTACTCGCTTCCGCATGAAACTCCTCTTCCACTTTGGCGGCGTTCGGGCAGAAGTTACCGAGCGGTTCCTTAAGGCGTCTTTAACAGCGGCGTTGGAGTTCCCAAAGCCCTAGTGTTCTTGGACATGCCGGTCGGCACCCCGGCCGGTCCGACGAGGAGGTCGCACCCATGCCCGTCCTGCGCAGCTACGTCTCCGGTCGATGGCACACCCCCACCACCGAGGGGGCGCCACTGCACGACGCGGTCACCGGCGAGGAGATCGCCCGCATCAGCTCCGACGGCGTGGACATGGGGGCCGCGCTGCGCCACGGGCGCGAGGTCGGCGGACCCGCGCTGCGGGAGCTGACCTTCCACCAGCGCGGGGCGCTGCTCAAGGCGCTGGCCTCGCACCTGCGCGAGCACCGCGACGAGCTCTACGAGCTGTCCGCCCGCACCGGCGCGACCCGCACCGACTCGGTGGTCGACGTGGACGGCGGCATCGGCGTGCTGTTCACCTACTCGTCGAAAGCGCGACGCGAGCTGCCCGCCGGCACCGTCGTGCTGGACGGTCCGGTCGAGACGCTGTCGAAGGACGGGTCGTTCCTCGGACGGCACGTGTACACGCGCCTTCCGGGCGTCGCGGTGCAGATCAACGCCTTCAACGTCCCCGTCTGGGGATCGCTGGAGAAGTTCGCGCCGGCGTTCCTCGCGGGCGTGCCGACGCTCGTGAAGCCCGCGACGCCGACGGGCTACGTCGCCGAGGCGTTCGTGCGCATCCTCGTCGAGTCGGGGCTGCTGCCCGCGGGCTCGCTGCAGCTCGTCTCGGGCAGCGTGCCCGACCTGTTCGACCACCTCCGCCTCGGCGA
>NZ_JBQGCX010000082.1:0-3416 GCF_052038725.1 Actinosynnema sp. | reverse complement strand
GCAGCGACGGCGGGGCGATCGCGTGCATGTGGTCGGCCTCGTCCTGCTCGGCGGGCGGGTGCCCGAAGCCCTTCCGCGTCAGGCAGTGCACCACCACCGGGCCCCGGTAGTCGCGGGCCGAGGTGAGCGCGGCCTCCAGCTCGGCGATGTCGTGGCCGTCGACCGGGCCCAGGTAGCGCACGCCCAGGTCCGCGAACACCGACGACACGGCCGTGCCCCGGCGCAGCGCCGCCAGGTGCCGCCCGACCGCGCCCGCCGTCGGCCCGTACGAGCGGCCGTTGTCGTTGAGCACCACCACGACCGGCAGGTCGCTCACCGCGATGCTGTTGAGCGCCTCCCAGGCCATGCCGCCGGTCAGCGCCCCGTCCCCGACCACGGCCACCACGTGCCGCTCCTCCCCGCGCGAGCGGGCCGCGCGGGCCAGGCCGTCGGCGTAGGACAGGGCGGTGGAGGTGTGCGAGTTCTCGACCAGGTCGTGCGGCGACTCGGCGCGGCTCGGGTACCCGGACAGCCCGCCCGCGCGGCGCAGCCCGCCGAACAGGTCGGCGCGGCCGGTGAGCATCTTGTGCACGTAGGTCTGGTGGCCGGTGTCGAACACCAGCCGGTCGGTGGGGGAGCGGAAGACCCGGTGCAGCGCGAGCGTCAGCTCCACCACGCCCAGGTTCGGGCCGAGGTGCCCGCCGGTGCGGCTGACCGAGTGCACCAGCAGCGCCCGCAGGCGGTGGGCCAGTCCGGGCAGCTCGTCGGGCGGGAGGGCGCGCAGGTCGAAGGAGCCGCCCGGCGCGGGTTGGGGCGGCCTGGTCGTGGTGTCGGACATGCGGCCACTCCTCAACGGGTCGGTGACGACGCGGGCGGGGTACCCGCTGGCCCGTGGGGAGGGGGAGAGGTTGAGTCGAACGTGCCTCACCCGATGCGGGGCGGCAACCGGGGGTGTTCGCCGATCAGGCGGCAGTGGGGCGGGGACCACCCGGAGTGGTGGCACGCGAGTGGGGGAGGGGTGGGCGGAGCGGAACGGGGTGAGGCGCAGCGGCGGGGCATCCGCACGTCAGGGGCGAACGGACCGTTCACCCCCCTGGCCGGTGCCGGTTCCGTTGTGGCGGCTCAGCGCACCGCGCCCACCCGGCGCGGCCGGACCCCGGTGAACGCCACCTCCTCGCCGCAGTGCGAGCACACCGGGCGCACCTCCAGGTCGTGGCCGCAGCGGTGCTGCCAGACCGCGGGCGGCGGGCCGGGGGTCACGAAGCGGTCGCCCCACTCCATCAGGGCCTGGAGCACCGGTTGCAGCGCCCGGCCCGAGTCGGTCAGCGCGTACTCGTAGCGCGGCGGGTGATCCTCGTAGCGCCTGCGCTCCAGCACGCCCGCCGCCACGAGCTTGCGCAGCCGCGCGGCGAGCACGTCGCGGCTCACCCCGGTGTTGCGCACGATCTGGTCGAACCGGCGGAAGCCGATCATCACCTCGCGCAGCGCCAGCAGCGTCCACCGCTCGCCGACCACCCCGAGCGCGTTGGCGATCGAACACTCCCGGCTGCTCATGGGGCGGCTCCCTGCGCGCTCGGTCCGAACGGCCAACCTAGCAGGTGAAGATCATCGAACGGCCCCGGAAACGGCCCCCGGCTACCGCGCGGCCCGCTCCGAGACGCGGGTGGCGGTGGCGGTGTCGCCCGAGGCGGTGGCCACGACCGTGATCTCGTCCCCGGCCGCCAGGTCCGCCGCCGAACCGGTGGACGAGGCGTCCGCGGCGGCGCCCGAGCCCGCCGTGCCGCCCGAGTCGCCGGGACCGCCCTGGCCACCCGCCCCGCCGGGACCGGTCATCGCGCCGAACACCGTCTCCGCGTCGATCACGTACGTGCGCGCGTACCCGTCCGGGCTGGCCGCCGTCACCGACGTCCCGCTGATCGCGGTGATCGTCCCCGTCTGCACCACCCGCGTCGCGTACCCGCCGTCCCCGTCCGACACCACGTACTCCCCGTGCAGCGCGTCCACCGCGGCCCCTCCGCCCATCCCGCCACCCGAACCGCCGAACCCGCCCCCGTCCGGCGCCTGCCCGATAGCCGACGAGGCTTCCGAGGACCCCGAGGTCGCGTGGACCACCCCGCCGCCCACCGCGACCGCCAGCGCGATCACCCCCGCGACCAGCCCCCGCCGCACGCGCGGCGGCGGCGTCCCGGCGCCCTGCCCGGCCGCTCCCCGCACGCGCTCGTCCGGGCCCACCGCCCCGTTCGTGGCCATCGGCTCCGTCATCTGCTCCGTCATCGGCTCCTCCAAGTGGCTCTGCTCGTCCGACGCCGACCACTCTGCGAGCCGCCCCTGTGCCGGGTCTGTGCCCGCGGTCAGCGCTCCCTGTGCGTCCCAGCTCCACCGGCCGCACCCCACCCGGAAATGCGCGAAAATGCGGTGAGGAAATCCGCACCAGTGCGCCTCCGAACAATTTTTTCACCCGGTTCCCGCCCCTTTTCGCTGCGGATTCCCGCATTGCCCACCGCCACCCCGCTCGCAACCCGCGCACCTGCTGAAACCCTGTCCCCGCCCGAGATCGCCAAGGGGAGAGGAACAGCGTGTGAGACGCGCGTCGACCGGTTTCGCAGCCGCGCTGGGCGGAGTTGCGCTGGTGCTGGGGGCATTCACCCCCGCCGCCGCCCAGACCCGGAACGGGGAGCCCCCGCCCGCCGGGGACGAGGTCGTGCCGGACAGCTACCTCGTCGTGCTGAAGGACCAGGGGGGCTCCGCGGGCCACGCGTCCACCGCCGCGCTCGCCGCGTCGCTGGCCGCCGCGCACGGCGGGGACGTCACCTCCACCTGGAGCAGGTCGCTGCGCGGGTTCGCGGTCAAGGCGGACGCCGAGCAGGCCCGGCGCCTGGCCGCCGACCCCGCCGTCGCCTCCGTCACCGCCAACGGCAGGCTCACGGCGCACGACGTCCAGTTCGAGCCGACCTCGTGGGGCCTGGACCGCGTCGACCAGCCCGACCTGCCGCTCGACGAGGCCTACAACCACCGCGCGGACGGCGCGGGCGTGCGCGTCTACGTCGTCGACAGCGGCATCCGCACCACGCACGCCGACTTCGGCGGCCGGGCCAGCTGGGGCGCCGACCTGGTCGACGGCAGCGGCCGGGACTGCGCGGGCCACGGCACGCACGTCGCGGGCACCGTCGGCGGCGCCAGGCACGGCGTCGCCAAGGGCGTCCAGCTCATCGCCGTGCGGGTCCTGGACTGCGCCAACGGCACCACCTACGAGACCGCGCTCAACGGCGTCGAGTGGGTCACCGCAAACGCGGTCCGCCCGGCCGTGGCGAACCTGAGCTTCGGCGGAGCCACGTCCGCGCAGAGCGCCCCGCTGGAGCAGGCGATCCGCAACTCCGCAGCCTCCGGCATCACCTACGTGGTGTCGGCGGGCAACGACAACCGCAACGCCTGCTCGG
>NZ_JBQGCX010000081.1:0-3603 GCF_052038725.1 Actinosynnema sp. | reverse complement strand
CGGCAGGGCGGCAGGGCGGCAGGGCGGCAGGGCGGCAGGGCGAAGGCAACATGAGCCGGGTGTGCCTGGGGCCTAGTGGTGGGGCAGGTCTGGGTTGGGCTGCGTGCTGCTGGTTCTGCTGCTGGTGGTGCTGGTTCTGGTGCTGGTGGGTTGGGGTTGGTGGGTTAGCGGTGGTTGCCGCTCAGGACGACTACCGCGCCGCCGAGGACGGCGAAGATCCAGGACAGGACGAGGGGTTGCATGGTGGTCGCGCCCAGGAACAGACCGGCCGTCCACACCACGAGGATGGTGGTCGACACGGTGAACGCCACGCCTGCCAGCGCCACCTTCGGGCGGTGCAGCGGGACTGCCAGGAGTGCCTGGCGGGTGCCCCTGCGGGCGCGGAGGAGCACGATCAGGACAGGCACCGCGCACGCGCCCACCAGCGCCGCCGCCCGGTAGGCCAGCGCCGGGGTCGGCTTGGGCATACCTGCCCGCAGCAGGAGCAGGTCGCCCGCCGACAGCAGCGCGGCCAGCCTGGTGAGCGCGGACCAGATCAGGGCGTGCGCCTTGGTCAGCGACTCGTGCGCGGGCGAGGCGGTGGGTTTGCCGCCGCGCTTGCGCCAGGCCGTGGCCAGGTTGGCCCTGACGTCCTCGTTCTCCGGGTCCAACCGCAGTGAGGTGCGGTAGGCGTGCTCGGCGGTGTCCCAGTCGCCCACGCGCAGCGCCGCGTCACCGAGCACCTGGAACGTCCTGGCCTGCTCCGGCGCGAGCCGCGTCGCCTCCCGCGCGACGGCCACCGCCTCCCGCCTGCCGTCCGGCGCGGCGGCTAACACGTCGGCCAGCACCACCAGGCAGCGCCAGTCCCCCGGCTTGCGACGCACGCACTCCCGAGCCGACACCACCGCCTCCCGGTGCCGCCCCAGCTCGCTCAGCGCGAGCGCCGCCAAGCGCTGAGCCCACGAGTGGTCGCCGTCCAGCACCAACGCCCGCTTCGCTGCCGACAGCGCGGGATCGGGCTGATCGACGTCCAGGAGCGCAGCCGCCAGCTCGCACCACGCCTGCGCGTGCCGCGGGTTGACCGCCAGCACCGGGCGGAGCAGGTCGATCGCCTTGTAGGGCAAGCCCTTCGCGGTCAACTCGGCCGCCCGGACGAGCACCGCGGTGATCGGTTCGGACATGGCACCTCCCGGAGGTCTCACCCAGTGTGACAGCGCCACTACCGACACCAATGGGCGATGCACCCAGGTCCCGCAGTCGTGAACCGCTGTCACCACACCGGGATCCGGACCGGTGGACCACCGGATGCCTTACCGGACAACGAGGTTGGTGCGTTCATTCAGTTGTGGAGTTGTTCGACACCTCCTTCGGGAGTTGAGGCTGCGGTGAGTAACACCAGCACCAGCAGCAGCAGCAGTGGCAGTAGCGATCAGCAGCGATAGTGCCAAGTCCGGAGAGCGGACGAGATGCAGCGGGGAGGGGCGTGGACGAGGCGCAGCAGGAGAGAGCACGGAAGAAGAGGAGAGGTGAAGAGATGTGGACAGTAGGACGGTGTTGGGCAGAGCGGAGGACCAACCGGCGAGACGGCGGCTGGGCAACCGGTGGCTTGGTGATTGGCGACCAGGTGATTGGTCGCGGGAGATCGGACCGGCGGTCGAGTTGAGGAGCAGCTGGCGGCTGGTGAACGGCTTGCTCTGTGGCTGACAACTGGCGGCTGCGGTGGCAGCGGCAACCGTGTTGTGAGCGGCAAACGCGGCGATGGGCGGTGGCCGCGCAGCGGACGGCAAACGGGGTGACGGCGTTAGCCGGGTAGGTGGCAGCCGGGTAGCGAGTAGTGGGCGGTGGGCGGTGGACGGGGTGGCAGACGTAGTTGTGGTGGCAGTTGGGGCGTTGGGTGGCGGCGGGCGGTAACCGCAGTCGTAGCTGTGCGGTGGATGGCGGCTGCGGTGGCAACCATGGTGGTGGTGGCAGTGGTAGCAACCGCAGTGGTGGCAGCAGTTGCGCGACGGATGGCGGCTGGGTGGTGGCGGTGGCCAGGCCGTAGCCAGGCGCAGGCGGTAGCCAAGCTGTAGCGGTAGCCGGGCAGTGGTGGCGGCCAAGCTGTGGCGGCAGCCAGGCGGTGGCGATGGCCAGGCGGTGGCCAGGCGGTGGCGGTGGGTGCGCGGTGGGTGGGGTGGGTTAGGCGGCTGCCAGGGTGCGGGCGTTGCGGTGGGCCTCGGCCAGGGACGTGGCTGCCAGGTCCTTGAACTGGGCCAGGTCCGGGACCAGGTTGGCGTTGGTCATCTCGGCGTGGACGAACTCCAGGTCGTGGTGGAGGCCGATCAGGCTGAAGGCCGCCTTCAGGTACGGCTCCTGGAAGTCGAAGCCCTCCCTCGGGGTGCCCGGCGCGTACGAGCCGCCTCTGGCGGTCACCACGACCACGCGCTTGCCGCTCAGGGCGCCTCTGCCCGTCTCGCGGTCGGCCATGTACGAGCTCTGGGTCACCCAGTCCAGCCACGCCTTCAGCGACGACGTGATCGTGAAGTTGTACATCGGGGTGCCCAGGAGCACGGTGTCCGCCGCCTCCAGCTCGGCGCCCAGCTCGCGCGCCAGCGGGCTCTCCTCGCCGCGCATCCGGCTGGCCAGCGCCGCCGCGTCGAGGTGCGGCAGCGGATTGACGCCCAGGTCGCGGTAGGCGTACTCGGCGCCGGGGTGGGCCTGTCGCCAGGCGTCGGCGAACGCGGCGGTGACCTCCCTGGACACCGAGCCCTCGGTGCGCAGGCTCGTGTCGATGTGCAGCAGCATTTCGATCCCCTCTCGGAAGTTCCTGGGGCAGACGTTACGAGGAGAAACGTTCCGAGTCAAGAAGATATCGGGGCGGATCATCCGAACGTGGGGGTACCATCCACGGGTATGGACCTCACCGCGCCCCAGACCGACAGCCGCGGCGAAGACCTGAACTGGCTGCTGCACCGCGCCGCCCAGAAGCTGAACGCGACCGCGCAGGAGGTCGCCGCCAAGCACGGCGTCAGCACCCGCGGGCAGGTCATCCTCACCGCGCTCGTGAGCCACAGCTGCACCCGGACCCAGCTCTCGCTCGGCCACATGCTCGGCCTGGACAAGACGACGCTGACCGCCGAGCTCGACCGCTTGGAGCGGGCGGGCCTGGTGGAGCGCAAGCCGGACCCCAACGACCGCCGCGTGCGCACCCCCTCGATCACCGAGCAGGGGCGCGCCGTGCAGCGGGACGTCGCGGTGGTGCACGGGGCGGTCGAGGCGGAGTTCACGGCCGACCTGAGCCCGGTCGAGGCGAACCTGCTCAAGGCGCTGCTGCACCGACTGATCAGCGCCGAGCGGGGCACCCCGGACAGCGGCTCCTGCCTCTGACCTCAAGAACGCCCCAGCTGCACCGTACGTACACGGCACGCTCCACCATTCGGGTGTAATAATCCACCGAACAGGTGAGAGCTAGTAGCGCATTCTCACGCACAGCCGATACGCAACGGGGTCGCCACGGCACGCTCCGGTCTCGTCGTTTTCACCCTTCTCGGGGACAGGACCGAAGGCACCGTGCGACGCTAAGGACGGCTCGACACGGCTGCCCGGCGCTCGTCCGCCACGCCGCCGGTCCAGCGCGCCCGCACG
>NZ_JBQGCX010000080.1:0-2423 GCF_052038725.1 Actinosynnema sp. | reverse complement strand
GGAGGACGGGTGCGTGGCTCATCGCGGCGACCTGCCCATCTCGTAGTCCTCGGGGCGCAGGCGACGGGTCATGTTCCAGTACTCCTGGAGGGTCCACGGGTGGTTGGCGACGATGCGGCCCTGCGTGTTCTTGTACCTGCTCCTGACGTCGGAGACCGTCCAGATCATCGTGCTCATCTCCGCGTCCATCGCCTCGTTGTAGGCGGCGACCACCTCGTCGCGCACGCGCACCCGGTCCAGGCCGTGCTCGCGCAGGTGCCTCAGCACCTCGGCGATGTAGTGGCTCTGGGTCTCGCCGACGAAGGTGGCCGCGCCGCCGTGGCCGATGCTGCTGTTGGGCCCCTGGATGGCGAAGAAGTTCGGCAGCTCGGGCAGGGCGACCCCGAGGTAGGCCCGCAGGTCCTGCCGGCCCCCGGCCGCGTCCGTGAGCGGCCTGTCGGAGCGACCGGTGACCGCGACGGGAACCATGAACTCGGTGCCGCGGAACCCCGTGCCCCAGACGATGACGTCCAGCGGGTGGTGCCGGCCGTCCGCCGTCACCAGCCCGTCCCGGTCCGCGCCGACCACCGGCGAGGTGACGAGCTCGACGTGGTCGCGCAGCAAGGTCCGGTACCAGTCGTTGTCCACCACCATGCGCTTGGCGTAGGGAGGGTAGGAGGGCGTGGTCCGCGCGACGAGGTCCTCGTCGCCGTCGAGCTGCTCGCGGATGTAGGCCTCCAGCTCGGTCCGCATCGCCTCGCTGCGCTCCCGGTGGCGGGGGTCGGCGGTGCGCAGCAGCCCGTGGGCCGCGTCGCCGTACCGGTGGTAGAGGTGGAACCGGTAGACCGGTCCGAAGGTCGCCACCTGCGTGAGGCAGGCCCGCAGCCAGTCCGGCACCGGCCCCTCCCCCACCTCGGTGCGCCGCGGCTTCATCCAGGCCGGGGAGCGTTGGAACACCGTGAGCGCGGAGGCCACCTCCGCCAGCGCAGGGGTCACCTGGACACCGCTCGACCCGTTGCCGACGACCGCCACCCGGCGGCCCTCGAGCTCGACGGAGGGGTCCCACCGAGCCGTGTGCATCGTGACCCCGGCGAAGTCCTCTATCCCAGGCACGTGCGGCACCGCCGGCTGGTTGAGGGTACCCACGGCGGTGATGAGGATGTCGCAGACGACCTCGACCACCTCCCCGGTCCCCGTCCGCGAGAACAGGAGCCGCCAGGTGTAGCTCTCCTCGTCGAAGCGGGCGGCCGTCAGCTCGTGACCGTAGTGCGTGCGCGCGGTGGCGCCGAAGGCCGCGGCGTGCCTCTGGATGTAGGCCAGCACATGGTCGCGCGTGGCGTACAGGCTCTCCCACTCGGTGCTGGGCCCGAAGCTCCAGGCGTAGGCGAAGGGGTGGGTGTCCAGCCCGCAGCGCGGGTAGGTGTTCTCGACCCAGACCCCGCCGGGCTCGTCGTGCTTCTCGTAGATCGCGTAGTCGAATCCGTGCTCGCGCAGCTCGTGCGCCATCGCCAGCCCGGACAGACCGGCCCCGATGACGACGATGCGCATCCTGCGGTCGGCGCCGGCCGTGGTCGCCGGCACCCCGCCGTGCTCGGTGAGGTCGCTCGCGAACTTGTCCACGTAGTCTTCGGTCAGGTCCGGGACCGTGACCAGACGCGCGACCGCCGACAGGGTGCGCCGGTCGGTGGCGGTGGCCGGTGAGGACGGTCCCACCCCGGGGTGGCGATCCAGCACTTCCTCCAGCACACCCCGGAGTGCGTCGGGGGTCAGGGTGGTCTGCTGGCCGAGGGCGTCCGGGTCCGCGATCGGGCACTCGACGCGGCCCAGCAGCATCTCGTCACCGGTCTGGAGGAGAACCGCACCGATCGCCAGGCCAGGGGTGGCCCGGCCCAGGTGCGACGCGAGGTCGGCGTACGGCAGTGCCGTCTTCTGGTCGAGGGTCATGGACTCAGACCGTCGGCCGGCCGGCGACGTACAGGGTCTGCCCGGTGACGAAGCTGGCCCGGTCCGAGGCCAGGAAGGCCACCGCGGCGGCGATGTCCGAAGGCTGCCCGGTCCGTCCGACCGCGGATCGGTCGACGGCGCGCTGCGTCACCTGCTCCCAGGACCGGCCCGACGTCTCGGCGACCTTGCGGGTCATGTCTGTCTCGACGAAGCCGGGCGCGACGCAGTTGACGGTCACCCCGAACCTGCCCAGCTCGAGCGAGAGGGTGCGGGCCATCCCCTGGACCCCGGCCTTGGCCCCGGAGTAGTTGACCTGGCCACGGTTGCCGAGCGCGGACGTCGAGGAGATGAAGAGCAGGCGCCCGTACCCCGCATCGACCATCGGCGCCTGGACGGCGCGGCTGAGCAGGAACGCCCCGGTCATGTGCGTGGTGAGCACGTCGTTCCACTCCTGCAGCGACATGCGGAACAGGTAGCGGTCGCGCGTCACGCCTGCGTTC
>NZ_JBQGCX010000079.1:0-3079 GCF_052038725.1 Actinosynnema sp. | reverse complement strand
AAGAAGTTCTCCAGGTCCCTGGTGAACGCCTCCACCGCGGTCATCAGGCAGCCGACGTGGGCGTAGACGCCGCACAGCACGAGCTGGTCGCGGCCCGAGGCGGCCAGGTGCTCGGCGAGCCCGTTGCCGTGGAAGGCGCTGTAGCGCCACTTGGTGAACACGCGGCTGTCCTCGTCCGGGGCCAGCTCGTCGAGCACCTGGCGGTCCTCGGCGGTGGTGGTCATCCCCGGACCCCAGAAGTCCTTGAGCAGACCGCGCTCCCGCTCGGTCATGCCGCCGGGCTGCGCGGTGTAGAGCACCGGCACGCCCGAGGCGCGGGCGGCGCGCACCAGCGCGGCGGTGTTGGCGACGAGCGCGGCCCCCGGCTGCTCCCCGCGCGGGAAGGGCCGCACGAAGTAGCGCTGCATGTCGTGCACGAGCCGCGCGGCGCGGCGCGGGTCGATCCGCCAGCGCGCGGTGTTCGCGGGCAGGTCGTCCGCTCCCGGCAGCGGGTACGGCGCGATGGTGGGGATGGTCATGGGTTCGCCTCTCTCGTCCGCGTCCGGCGCCTGCGGCTACCTGCCGAGCGCGGCGCCGCCGTCGACGTACAGGTCGTGCAGGGTGATGTGCGCCGCCCGGTCCGACAGCAGGAAGAGCACCGAGTCGGCCACGTCCTCGGGGGTGGCGAACTTGCGCAGCGGGATGCCGACGCGGTAGTCCGGCGGGGAGCCGTCGAGCGAGCGGGCGGGCCCGCTCTCGTCGGCCCACAGGGCGCGGAGCATGGGGGTGTCGGTGGAGCCGGGGGCCACGACGTTGCAGCGCACGCCCCGCCCGGCGAGCTCCAGGCCGAGGCTCTTGGTGAAGGCGGTCGCCGCCGCCTTGGAGGCAGCGTAGGCGGCCATGCCCGCCCTGGGCACGCCCGCCGCGTTGGAGGCGATGGTGACCACGGCGCCCCCCTCCACGAGGTGCCGGGAGGCCGCGGTGGAGAACAGGAAGACCCCGCGCGCGTTGACCGCGAACGTGTCGTCCCAGTCCTGGGCGGACAGCTCGTCCGCGCGGCCCGGCCGCAGCACGCCCGCCCCGTTGACCAGGAAGTCGAGGCCTCCGAACTCCTCGGCGGCCTGGTCGACGACGGCGCGCGCCTGCCGGGCGTCGCCGACGTCGGCCGGGAACGGCCGCAGCGCGCCCGGCCCACCCGCCAGTTCGCGCTCCAGCTCCTCCAGCGCGTCCCGGCGGAGGTCGACGGCGGCCACTCGGGCGCCCGCGTCGACCAGGGCCGCGCACACCGCGCGGCCGATGCCCCCGGCAGCGCCGGTGACGACGGCGGCCTTGCCCTGGAACCCCGGTGTCATCGCGTTCCTCCTCCTGCTGGTCCGGCTGGTCAGGCGATCCAGGCGAGCGCCACGTCCACGGCCTGGGCCGGGTTGAGCCTGGGGTCGCACAGGGTGGTGTAGGGCTGCCCCGGCAGCTGGTCCGCGCTCCAGACGCACTCGGCGACCTCGTCGGGGGTGGTCTCCAGGTGCAGTCCGCCCGCCGCGCCGCCGTGCGCGAGCACGGTGTCCTGGAAGTGCTCCAGCTCGCGGACGACCGCGGTCACCACGCGCGTCTTGCGGCCGTCCGGGGTGCGGGAGGTGTTGCCGTGCACGGGATCGCACAACCACACCACCGGGTGGCCCTGGGCGCGCACGGCCCGCACCAGCGGGGGCAGCGCGCCGAGGACGCGGTCCGCGCCCATGCGGGCGATCAGGGTGAGCCTGCCCGGTTCGCGGCACGGGTCGAGCACCGAGCACAGCTCCAGCAGCTCGGCCTCGGAGGTGGTGGGCCCGACCTTGCAGGCCACCGGGTTGCGCACCGAGGCCAGCAGCCGCACGTGCGCCCCGCCCGGCTGGCGGGTGCGCTCGCCCACCCACGGCAGGTGGGCGGAGGTGAGCAGCAGGCCGCCCGCGTCTGCGGGGCGCACCTGGGGCAGCTCGTAGTCCAGCACCAGCGCCTCGTGGCTGGTCCACACCTCGTCGCCGCCGGTGCGGCCCCTGGCTCGCAGCTGGGCCAGCACCCGCGCGGAGCGGTCGTGGCACAGCGCCATCCGCCGGGGGTCGGCGACCCGGTCGGCGGTGTCGGGGCGGGGCCCGTGCACCATCGGCCCCCGGTAGGCGGGCAGCTCCAGGTCGCCGATCCGCTCGGTGGGGTGCGAGCGGGGTTTGGCGAACTGGCCCGCGATCCGGCCGATCCGCAGCACCGGCCGCCCGGTCCGCTCGCGCACGACGGCGGCGAGCCGGTCGAGCTGGTCGGCCTTGGCGCGCACGTCGCGGGGGCCGCAGCGGTCGGGGTCCTCGGCGCAGTCGCCTGCCTGCACGACCCTGGCGCGGCCGAGCGCGACCTCGGCCAGAGCGGCCCGCAGCGCGGCCACCTCGGCCTCGGCGACCAGCGGGGGCCGCCGGGCCAGCTCCTCGCGGACCCGGCGCGCCGCAGCGGGGTCGGGCCACTGCGGTTGCTGCCGCGCGGGCGCGGCCACCGGATCGGCGGCCAGTGGGGCGCCGGCGGTGCGTTCGGACACCATGTCGTTCCCCAACTCGCTCTCGGTGACGGCGCCGCCCCCTCGACGGGCGGGCGGGACTCGGCGGGACCGCGCGCCCCGGTCGTCGTGGTGGGCGGCCGGAACCGACCTTGGCAGGCGGGGGCGGTCAGGTGTAGCCGCTCGCGCTGGCCCGTGGCGGACGTGGCCCTGTGCGGACACGGCGGCGGGGCCGCGCGCGGGGACCCGCTGCCTAGGGTTGGCCGCACCGGCGGGTGGGCCGCGTCCCCCCGCCCCGGAATCGGAGGTCCACTCGGCGATGCACGACCACCTCGACACCGACGTGCTGGTCGCGGGCGGCGGCTCGGTCGGCCTGCTCACCGCGCTGTTCCTGGCCAGGAGGGGGGTTCGGGTGGTGGTCGCGGAGCGCGCGGCGGCGCCGCAGCGGCACCCGCGCGCCATGGGCATCGGACCGAGGACGGTGGAGGTGCTGCGGGAGGCGGGGCTGCACGAGGCGGTCGACGCGCTGTGCGTGGACATGCGGGGCAGCGGGCTGGGGATGTTCTCGGCGCGCACGCTCGCCGAGGC